>JALZAI010000055.1 GCA_030948475.1 Actinomycetota bacterium | reverse complement strand
GGTACGACGTACCCCAACACCTCGCACCAGAAACGAGCGACGCGCTCAGGTTCTGCGCAGTCGAAGGTGACTTGGACCTGCTTGACCGACGCCATCGGTCCACCGTAGAGGCGCGACCCAGCCATCGCCGCGCGGGTCGCGATCTCGCGTGACATCGGTCGATGACCCGCTCGGGGCCGGGTTCACCGAGGGCTGAGGAAGGACCACGAAACCTGCCAGGAACGGGATCCCAGAAACGGGCTTGTCGCTCATGACAGCCGTTCTACTCACCGGCAACCGCGACCATGCGAAGAACAAGGAGAAACAGAGGTGGCGGTGACCCACCGATACGCGCTCCGCGGCATGTGCGGACGTTCAGAAGGGTCGGTTTGAGCCTCGCTCAGACGCCTCGCGCAGCCCAGGTGAAGCTGCGAATGTCGGGAAGTTCTGAGCCGACGCGAGTAGCGACGGTTCGACCGATCTCGTCGGCTTGTGCAACCGAGAGTTCCTGATCTACCCAGCCCTCCACTTCAATGCGGAGCGTGCGCCCTGTCCAGCGGCCCCGCGCATGCGCGTGCTGCACTCCTGACACCGAGGCAGCGGCGGCTTCAGCGGAAGTGATTGTCTCGGGGTCGATGCCATCCATCAGCCGATGCACGACATCGCTGGTGACCTCCCACCCGACATGGCAGATGAAGAGGGTGACAGCGATGCCTGCAACCGGGTCTCCCCAGGACAGCCCGAAAGCGACGGCGATCAGCCCGACGAGTGCGCCTGCTGTGGACAGTGCGTCGAGCCATGAGTGTTTGGCATCGGCCACAAGCGTTGCAGAGTTGATGCGACGACCGCGAGCTTGTAGCGGGCAACGACTTGGTTGCCGACTATGCCGATGACAGCACCCGCCATGCCGATGCCAACGTGGCTGGTATGTCCGTGAACGATCAGCTTGCGGATGCTCTCCACCCCTGCAAAGCCAGCGCTGCCCCAGATCACGATCGCAATACCGATGCCCGCAAGGTCCTCCGCTCGGTCGAAGCCGTAGGGGTAACGATCTGTTGCAGATTTGCGAGATGCGCGGAAGCCAAGAAACACCAGTACGCTCGTAGAGACATCCGACAGGTTGTGGAAGGCGTCTCCGAGGAGACCGACTGAACCCGTGAGGATCGCGATAGCGAGCTCCAAAAGCCCCGTGATAGTCAGGCCTATTCCGCTCGTTGCAACGGCCCGGTTCGCCTGCCGTCGCTCCCCGGCATCGTCAGCTATCGCCGGCAGCGGGAAGCTAACGCCCGGATCACGTACTCCCTCGCTGACATGCATACGCTAATTGTCCCCGTCGGCAGGGAGCCCGTCACCCGAAAGCTCAGGGTAGACAGAACAAGCGCCCTCAATTCGCAGTGGTCGCGGCGTGCTTGCCGGTGCGCGCGAGCCTGAGCCTTGGTCCTCACAAGCGCCCGCCGACGGGTCGTTGTCATCGACGCTGACGAGCCTCGCAATGCTCCCGCCAGGCACATGCAGGGTTTTCTCTCACGCGACGGATTGTCGCCCGCCGAGCTGCTTGCGGTCGGTCGCCAGGAAGTGGCGTCGTATGGCGGCCATCTGGTCCGCGGTACCGTCACCTCGATCCACCCGTGCGACGACGCAGGATTCGCGGTCTCGGTCGACAACAACAACACGTTGTCCGCACGCCGAATCCTTGTCACCACTGGGCTGCGCGACGACGTCCCTGGAGTCCGGGAGCGCTGGGGCCGCGACCTTCTCCACTACCCTTACTGTCACGGCCACGAGGTCAGAGACCAGCAGCTCGGCGTACTCGGCGGCACTCCCGAAGCGGTCCAGCACACGCTGATCATCCGCCAGTGGTCCGACGATGTCGTCTACTTCAGCCACACCGGAACCCCAACACCGGCCGAGCGCGAGCAGCTGCTCGCACGTGCCATCGGCATCATCGAGGGCACAGTGAGCGGGCTGGCGGTCGAGGACGATCGGCTCATCGGCGTCGAGCTCGAGGACGGCCGCGTCGTACCCGAGATGCCGTCTTCGTCCGGCCAATCGTTGTCCCCAACAGCCACCTGTTGACCGAACTCGGCTGCGCCACCCACGACAACGGCTGGGTCGTCGCTGACGGCACGGGCCGCACCAGCGTGACCGGTGTCTGGGTGGCTGGCAACGCCGCCAACCCGCGAGCCCAGGTCATCACCGCCGCCGGCGAAGGCTCCGCGGCAGCCATCGCTATCAACAACGACCTCGTGGACGAGGACGTGCGTCTCGCCGTCCACGACTTGCGCGTAGGGCTTCCCGCCTGACTCGGTCATTCCTCAACCAAACTCGAAGGAGCACGCTGGACACCATTCCGCCGCCCAGCAAACACCAGCTCGCACTCATGATCTGGATCGCGGTCTTCCCCACCCTCACTGCCCTCAACTTGGCCTTCGGCGACACCCTCGCCCGCCTGCCCAGCGTCCTGAGGACCTTCGTCCTCGCCACCGTCGCGGTCCCCATCGCCATCTATGGACTCATGCCCCGCCTACACAAGCTGCGCGCTCGGATCCTCACCGCGCGGCGGTCTGACCGCTCGGTTCCCTGAACCCAGAGCTCGCCGGGCATGGTGGATTCGAACCGCGCCCCCCTTGGATACGGCGAACTACTACGCCGCACCCAACGCCGCGGCGACGCCCGCCCCCATCTTCGCGCCGCCCTAGCGATCTTCGGGGAACTCAATGCCGAGCCGCCAATCGCCCGTGCGGAGCAGGACTGCGGACCGCCGCGGCCACCTCTCTGGTCGCGATCATCCCCACCGCCATTGTCAGTTCCCTGACATACCTGCTCAACGGCAAAGTGGATCTGGGCGCCGCAGCGATCATCGCCGTCGGTGCCATCGTGGGCGCGGTCGACGGCAGCGCGTTGCTCAAGCGCATCCCGCTCAGGGCACTGCGGTGGATGTTCGTCGCCTTCATCTTGCTTATCGCGGTTCGGTTGCTGCTCGTCTCGCCCGAGCGCGGGCATGCGTTGCACCTGACGATTGGCGTGCTCTGGGCTGCATCGGTGCGGGCCTGATCATGGGTGCGGCCTCGGGCTTGTTCGGCATCGGCGGCGGCATCGTCGCGGTTTTGTTGCTGATCTCGCTGTTCGCTCTGAGCGACCTGATCGCGAATTGGACGTCCCTGGTGGTGTCGATCCGACGAGCGCGGTACCGTCGCCGATCGCCGAGGCGACCTGGTCGATGTGCGCGCCGGCGCGGTGGTCGGCGTCGCCGCGTCCGGCACCTCGATACCGGCGGTTGGGCTGGCGGCCCTGCTGATGTCAGCACGGCTGTCGGCGGTCCTCTTCGTGCTATTGCTCATCGCGGTCGCCACCCAGCTGAGCGTCAAGACCACCCACCGACAGCGCCACGGTGCTGACGCTGCCCGAGCGGGCAAGACACGACGCGCACAGATAACCGACGGCGGCGATGCGATCCTCGCCTAACCCGGAAGCAACCCGAAACGACCGTGCCGGTTGCACGGGCACCCCTATGCTGGCGTCCCCGGGCGCAACCCAACCATGAAAGCGGAGGCACCTACTGCATGGTCGCGGTTCTTGTCACCCTCGGCACGGCGCTGTCCACCGGACTGGGCGGCCTGTTCGCGTTGCGGTTCCGCGACAAGTTGCACCGCATCCTCGGGTTCACCGCCGGCGTCCTTATCGCGGTCGTCGCCTTCGACCTACTACCCGAGATCGTGAAGCTGACCAACCAGACGCGTACGGACTTCACCGTACCGATGATCGCCTTGATCGTCGGCTTCCTCGGCTTCCACAGCGTGGAGAAGCTGACCCTCATCCACTCCGCGCACGAAAGCGAATACGCCGCAGAGCACGAGCATCCCCAGCTGGGCGTGATCTCCGCGCTGGCGCTGTCGGCGCACTCATTTTTCGACGGCGTCGGGATCGGGCTCGCGTTTCATCTGTCGACCACCGTCGGCGCCGTGGTCGCGCTGGCGGTCATCGCGCACGACTTCACCGACGGGCTCAACACGGTCGCACTGATGCTGGTCAACGGCAATACCACCCGCCGCAGCGTCGGCCTGCTGCTTCTCGACGCCGCCGCGCCCATCGCGGGTGCCGCGTCAACGTTGCTGTTCCACCTCGGCGATCGAGAGCTGCTTGCCTACCTCGGCTTCTTCGCAGGTTTCCTGCTCTACATCGGCGCTTCGGACATCCTGCCGGAGGCACACGCGAACCATCCATCGCGGCTCACGCTGCTGCTCACCGTCAGCGGCGCTGTCTTCATCTTTCTGGTGACCAGGGTGAACATCGGGTAAGCCCACCGCACCGCGCTCAGCGCCCATCCGGCCGGAATGACCGCGACGATGTGGGAGTAGTGCTGTTGCGGCTCGCCGAAGCCGCTGTTGATTTCAGGCGGAGATCGTCGCAGCGCGCCCGAGCGATGCTGCGCCGACGACGCCGGCGTCGTCGCCGAGTTCGGAGACGACGAAGCGCAGGTCCGGCGCGGGTTGCAGCATCCAGGGCTGCGCGCTCTTCGCGATCCGGTCGGCGAGATCCTGACCGAGCTTCTCGGCGAATCCCCCACCGACGACGACGGTGTCGACGTCGAGCAGGTTCACCGCCGACCCGACCGCGATCCCGAGCGTCTCGACCGCGGTGTCGAACAGTTTGTGCGCGAGCGCATCGTCGTCGTCGAGCGCCTCGGCCCAAACCTTCGAGGTGAGGTTCTTCTTCCCCTCCTCGACGCGGAGGTCGAACAATGCGGTCGTCCAGCCGGCGTCGACCATCGAGGTGGCCACGCCCCGCATGGACCGACGTCCGGCGTAGGCCTCGACGCATCCTCGGCGTCCACAGGTGCACAGCGCACCACCCGCCTGCACCACGACGTGGCCGATCTCCCCGGCCGCACCACGTGCGCCGGTGAATGGCCGCCCGTCCAGGATCAACGCGCCACCGATGCCGGTACCCATCCACATCCCGAGCACGTTGCGGGCACCCCGTGCAGCGCCGGCCAGCCACTCACCGAGCAATCCGACGTTCGCGTCGTTGCCCAGCGCGACCGGCACCCCAAGCCGATCACCGAGTTCGTCGACGAGATCCACCTGCTCGTGCCAGTTGGCCAGATTCGGGACGGTCAACACGCGCCCCTCGTGCACGACACCCGGGATGCCGACACCGGCGGCGATGGGATCGCCGCCTACCGCCGAGATCAGCTCAGCGATCGTGTCGAGGACGTCGCCCGGACCACCGGTGGGTGTCGGTCTCTTCTCCCGCCCGTGAACCTTGTGTCGCTCGTCGACCAGACCGACCTCGATGTTCGTGCCGCCGACGTCAACCCCGGCGACGAGCAGATCGGTGTCAGCCACGCGGTCCCCCTATCCCTCGCGTACGGGCTTCGGCCGGACGCTTGTCACCGGTCACGCTAGTCGTGGCGCCGGCCGTTGGCTGGTTCGGATCTCGCCCGGCGCGGCCGCCGTGAACCCCCTCACGCACACTCAGGTCGGGACCGGCCGTGCCTACTAGTTCGCCCAGCACAGCCAACACAGCATCCAACTTCAGCCAGCGAACCGATGTGGTCCCGCGCGTCCGCTCCGCATGAGCGCAGGTGCCGACCGCGCGCAAGGATCTGTAGGCGGCGGGCGTCAACTTGTGGTGGCCCCTTGGCTGTTCACGGTGGTCCTCGTCGCGCGGGTTGCGGTGAGGACGGCGAGGGTGATCAGCATCCAGGCGGTGGCGTAGCTGAACCCCGCAGCCGGTGAGATCAGTGCCCAGAGCAGCCCAGCGACGGCGGTTGACCCGAGGTCACCGAGCGCTTGGGTAAGGCCGAGTAGACCGAACGCGGAGCCGCGTAGGTGCGTGGGGGTGGTGCGTCCGACCAGGGTGGACTCGGTGGTCTCGGCGAAGCCGATGCCGACGCCCGCGAGGAGGAACCCGGCCAGAAGCAGCGGCCACGCGTGCGGCCCTGCGGCGAAGATGGCGTAACCGGCGACGTAGACCGCAGCCGCGGCGGCGAACACTCGGGCCGGGTTGGTGCGATCGATCCAGTGGCCGCCGATGAAGGCGGCGATCATTGCGGCACCGTTGTGGGCGGCATAGAGCAAGACCGCGAGCGTCGTCGCGGCGGTGATGTCACGCCCGCCGGTGTGCAGCAGCTGGGTTGCGCGCAAAATCAGCAGGGTCGCGGCAAGATTGCCGAGTTCGAAGGTGGCGGCTGGGGCGAGAGCGCGCAGCAGTCCGGCATCGCGCAACGCTCGCAGGTTCAGCGAGAGATTGCGCCGCCCCGATGGTGCGGCGACAGCCCGACGGGCCTGGCGGGCGGCGTAGGTGATGGCGAGCGCGGCGAACAGGCCGGGTATGGCGGACAGATACAGCGCCGTGCGGATGCCGACCAGCGACAGCAGCGCGGCGCCGAGAAGTGGGCCGGCCAGCGCGCCGGCGTTGTCGCCGGCGCGTTCGGCGCCGCTGGCTCGGCCGTAGGCGGCGGGTTCGACCAGGTCGAACAGCAGCGCGTCGCGGGCCGGTGAGCGTAGCCCGCGGGCGGCCCAGCTGGTTGCCCGCAGGGCGGCGGCTTGCCAGACGCCGGTCACGGCGCCGAGGGCGCCCCCGGCTAGCGCGGTGACCAGATATCCGCCTGAGGCCTGCCGGGCTCGGTAGGTGGGGTCGTTGGCGAGCGGGCCACCGGCGAGTTTCGCGACGCCGATGAGGGCGTCGGAGCCTCCCTCGATCAGTCCGAGCGCACCCGGACCGGCGTGCAGCGTCGAGGTGAGCAGGGTCGGGAGCAGGCTGGTGCCTATCTCGTGGCCGAGGTCTGACAATGCGCTAGCTCCCGCGATCGCTGCCACGCCTGGGCTGAACCAGGACTTCTGCAGTTCAACTGCTTCCTCGGACGCCACGCACCGGATCATTTCAGCAGAACGGACTGAACCCCGGTCGAGTCACGGCGCCTCAGCGCGGCCTGGTTATCAGCCGTTGGGTGGGTCGCTAGCGGTTGGTGACTGGCAGGAGACTGTCGATCAGCACCTGGACTCGGTCGCGGATCTCGTCGCGGATTTGGCGGACGACCTCGATGGGTTGGCCAGCCGGGTCGGTCAGGTCCCAGTCTTCGTAGCGTTTGCCGGGGAAGTAGGGGCAGGTGTCTCCGCAGCCCATGGTGACGACCACATCGGCTCGCGACACGGCGTCGGTGGTCAGCAGGTTGGGTTGTTCTGCGGTGATGTCGATGCCGACTTCCCGCATTGCCTGGACCGCGACCGGGTTGATCTGGTCGGCGGGTTCGGAGCCGGCGGAGCGGACCTCGATGCGGTCGCCGGCCAGCTGGGTGAGCCAACCGGTGGCCATTTGGGAGCGGCCGGCGTTGTGGACGCAGACGAACAGGACCGTCGACTGGTGGGTCATTGGGGTGCCTTTCACGGTTGGCCGACCGCCTCCGCAGCGATCGATGCGGTGTTCGGGTAGAGGCCGCGGATCAGTCCGTAGCCGAGCAGGCCGCCGGCGAGTTGCATGAGCACGAACATGACGACCGAGGCCGGCGCGATGCCGGCGAAGCTGTCGGAGAACATCCTGGCAATGGTGACGGCCGGGTTCGCGAATGAGGTGGACGAGGTGAACCAGTAGGCGGCGGTGATGTAGCTACCGACGGCGAACGCGACTCGCTCGCCGCGGCCCGCGCGAACGGTGCCGAAGATGATCAGCAGCAGGCCGACCGTGGCGACGACCTCGCCGAGCCAGATCCCGCTGCCGGTGCGGTGGCGGGTCGACAGGGTCACCGCGTCAAGACTGAACATGAGATTCGCGACCACGCAGCCGGCGATCCCGCCGCCGACTTGCGCGGCGATCAGTGCCGTCGTGGTGCGGGTGTCGATCACGGCCAGCGCACGTTCGAGCAGGGTGACGATCGGGTTGAAGGCGGCCGAGATCGGCTGGAGCGCCAGGATCAAGGCGACCAGGGCGGCGCCGGTGATCAGGCTGTTCTCCAGCAACTGCAACCCGACATCGCGCGGTGACAGGCGTTGCGCGGCGATGCCGGAGCCGACGACCGCAGCGACCAGGAACGCGGTCCCCACGGCTTCGGCGAGCACGCGTCGAGCCAGCGCGCGCGTGGCCAGGGGTGGGTTCACCGGCAGCCGCAGGCCGCCGGTGGCGCCGTGTGGGTCGCATCCTGGCCGCAGCAGTCATGCTTGACCGTGGCGTCGCAGCAGGAGCGGTGCTCACTGGCCGAGCAGCAACTCGCGGCCGGCGCCGCAGTCTCGTCGCTGATAGTCGGTTTGGTGGCGCGCACGATCGCGCCGTGCATCCCCGGGGCGGCTTGGTGGGTGAAGGTGACCTCGGCGTCGGTGAACCCGACCGCGGCGAGCCCGTCGAGGTATTCGCTGCGGGACAGGGCGCCAGCGATGCAGCCGACATAGGAGCCGCGCTCGGCGCGGTCGGCTTCGCTGAGGTGGTCTTCCGCGACGACGTCGGAGATCCCGATCCGCCCGCCGGGGGTCAGGACCCGGAACATCTCGGCCAGCACGGCCGGCTTGTCGGTGGACAGGTTGATCACGCAGTTGGAGATCACCACGTGGATCGAGCCCGCGGGCAGCGGAATGTTCTCGATCGTGCCTTTGAGAAATTCCACGTTCCTCGCGCCGGTCTTGGCCGCGTTGGTGCGGGCCAGGGCCAGCATCTCGTCGGTCATGTCCAGGCCGAACGCGGTACCGGTCGGTCCGACCCGCTTGGCCGAGAGCAGCACGTCGATCCCGCCCCCCGAACCGAGGTCGAGGACCCGCTCACCCTCGCGCAGGTCCGCGACGGCGACGGGGTCGCCGCAGCCCAGGCTGGCCAGCACCGCTTCGCCCGGCAGCTCGCCCTGCTCGCCGGAGCTGTAGAGGGCCGACCCGAACGCTGCATCCACCTCGCTCCCACCACCACAGCACGACGCGTTCGCCTCTGCCGCCGCCGAGTCGGACGGGGCCGGCGCGCAGCACTGATCCGCATCAACCAACGTGAGCGGATTGCGGCCCGTCGCGCTCACCGCGACCGCCGCAGCCGCATACCGCCCGCGAACCTGCTCGCGGACATCGTGATCCACCATCACACACTCCCATCGACAAGCTTCGATGCGATCACCCTGGCTGATGTATCGACGTTTGTCAATGCGTTGTGGCAGACTTGCCCCATGCCCACCAAGACGCCGCCTGTGCTTCCGACCATCATCACTGCCGATCTCGCGGCGTGCTGCGCACCGGTCACCGGCGGCGTCCTCGACGTGCAGTCGGCCGATCGGCTGGCGCACCTGTTCAAGGCGCTGGCCGACCCGACCCGGGTCCGGCTGCTGTCGCTGATCGCCGCGACTGAGGGCGGGGAGGCGTGCATCTGCGACCTCACCGAACCGGTCGCGCTGTCGCAGCCGACCCTCTCGCACCACATGAAGCTGCTCGCCGACGCCGGGCTCGTGACCCGCGAGCAGCGGGGTAAGTGGGCCTACTACCGGGTCGTGCCCGAGACGCTGCGCTCGATCGCTGAGGCCCTCGCCCCGTAGCAGTTGGCCTCGCTGTCACGCGTTGACCGCGCCACGCAGGGATCGCCGCCCGGGCGAGTTTGAGCCGCCGGGCGACCTCGAGCCCGGGGGGCAGCCGGTCGCGTCGGTAATCAGCGCTGGCGATCACTGACCAGTATGGGCTGCCGAGCACGCCCGTTAGATGGCTCGGATTCCTTGACTCGTGGGGCGGGTGGGACTCGAACCCACGACCCAGGGATTATGAGTCCCCTGCTCTAACCGGCTGAGCTACCGCCCCGTCGACGGTCAACCTATCCAACGAGCGGAATTCCTGGACGCGGGCGGGATGAACCGCCGTAGTGGTTGGCCATTGTGCCGCGGTTCGCCGCTGCCCAACGGCCGATGATCACCGATCCGGGGCGCCGTGCGAACCCGCCCGGTCCACCCGAGCAGACTGGACGACGAGAGTCGGCAGGAGGGCGTGCGCATTGGTCCGAGAATTCGAGCATCGAGAATCTGCCGATCGAGCTCGGCTGCGTGCTGACTGCTCTCGGTGCTTCGGGCTATGCTGCGTCGTGCCGGCGTTGTCGGCGTCAGCGGACTTCGCGATCGACAAGCCCGCCGGGCGCCCCTGTCCAAACCTGCAGGCCGATTTCCGCTGTGGCATCCACACTCATCTGCGGCAGCAGGGTTTCGCGGGTTGCGCCGCGTACGACTGCTTCGGCGCGGGGCAGCAGGTCTCCCAGGGCAGTTTCGGCGGCCGGGACTGGCGCCAGAATCCCCAGACTGCGCGGCAGATGTTCGACGTGTTCACGATCATGCGACAGCTCCACGAGTTGCTCTGGTACCTGTCCGAGGCGCTGAGCATGCCGCGCGCCCGCCCGCTGCACGGTGAACTCCGGCGCGCCTTCGAAGAGACCGAGTGCCGCACGCACGACAGTCCCAGCGTCCTACTGGAACTGGACATGGCAGCGCACCGAGACGACGTCAACGCCCTGTTACGGCGCACGAGCGAACTCGTCCGAGCCGGGCTCGGGGAAACGAAGGACTACAGCGGCGCCGACCTGATCGGCGCCGACCTCCGAGCCGCCGATCTTCGCGGCGCGAACCTGCGCGGCACGCTCCTCATCGGCGCGGACCTCCGCGGCGCCGACCTGACCGCGGCCGATCTCACCGGAGCCGACCTCAGGGCAGCCGACGTCCGCGGCACCGACCTGGCCGGGAGCCTGTTTCTCACCCAGTCCCAGCTTGACGCGGCGAACGGCGACAGCGGTCGGCAACACTGAATCAACACTGAATACTGGGCAGGTGACCGACTTCCAACTGACTCAGGTACAGCGCGACTACACCGACCGTGTGCGGCACATCGCCGCCGAGCGCCTGCTTCCGTTGGTCGAGAAGGGGACGGACGGGCGGGTCAACCGCCCCCTGGTCCGGGCCATGGGCGAGCTCGGGCTGCTGCGCGACCTGTTCGGCGGAGCCCGAGACGAGCCGGCGCGTGACGCCGCCGCGATGCAGCTCTGCCTACTGCGTGAATCGCTCGCCCAGGTCAGCGGCGAGGCGGAGACCGCGCTCGCGCTGCAGGGTCTGGGCAGCTACCCCATTCTGCAGTCCGGCCGTCCCGAGATCGTTGAGCGCTGGATTCCGCGCGTCGTCACCGGCGAGGCAGTCGCGGCCTTCGCATTGTCCGAGCCGCAGGCCGGTTCGGATGCCGCGGCGCTGTCGCTTCGGGCCGAGCCGGACGGCGACGGCTGGCGGCTGTCCGGTGAGAAGGTCTGGATCTCGAACGCGCCCGAGGCAGACGTGTATTCGCTGTTCGCGCGGACGACGCCAGGCAACCGGGCGCGCGGCGTCACTGCCTTCGTCGTCGCCGGGGACAGTCCGGGTCTGACCGGCGAGCACCTGGACATGCTCTCCCCGCACCCGATCGGCCGGTTGGTCCTCGACGGCGTGCGCGTCGAGGGCGACGCTGTCCTCGGTGAGGTCGACGCCGGATTCGCGGTCGCCATGCGGACGCTCGACCTGTTCCGTCCCAGCGTCGGGGCGTTCGCGGTCGGGATGGCGCAGGCCGCCCTGGACGCGACGGTCGAGCACGTCCGGACGCGTGAGGTGCACGGTGGGCCGCTCGCCGAGCAGCAGGCCGTTGCGCACAAGATCGCGGATCTGGCGACCCAGCTCGAGGCGTCGCGATTGCTTGTGTACGCAGCGGCGTCGGCCTACGACGCGGGCGCGGATCCGCGCGAGCAGACCCGCCGCGCCGCGATGGCCAAGCTGTATGCCACCGAGAGCGCCCAGGCGATCGTGGACGGATGCGTGCAGCTGCACGGGGCCGTCGCCCTGCAGCGCGGGCACCTGCTCGAACACCTCTATCGGGACGTGCGGTCGCTGCGGATCTACGAGGGCGCCTCGGAGATCCAGCGCACCATCATCGCTCGCGGACTAATCGGCAAGCCTCGATGACCGGCGGCGACCGGTTCCGCGCGTCCGCCAAGCTCACCGAGCACTGGCAGAACTTCCGCTTCGGCACTGCTGACGGCGTTGCGACGATCACGCTGGACCGGCCGGAGAAGCTGAACCCGCTGACCTTCGAGAGCTACGCGGACCTGCGCGATCTGCTCGCGGAACTGCCGCACCACCAGGACGTCCGGGCGCTCGTCATCCGCGGCGAGGGCAAAGGGTTCTGCGGCGGCGGCGACGTGAACGAGATCATCGGCGAACTGATCAAGATGGACGCCCGCGATCTGATGCGGTTCACCAAGATGACCGGGGACGTGATCAGGGCGATGCGCGAATGCCCCGTCCCGATCATCACCGCGATCCACGGCATTGCGGCGGGAGCGGGAGCGGTCGTCGCGCTCGCGTCGGACTTCCGCATCGTCAGCTCCTCGGGACGATTCGCCTTCCTGTTCACCAAGGTCGGCCTGTCCGGTGGCGACATGGGCGCCGCCTACCTGCTGCCCCGCGTCGTCGGGCTGGGCCGCGCGACGCAGCTGCTGATGCTCGGCGACACGATAGATGCGGCGACCGCTGACAGGTACGGGCTGGTGTCGCAACTCGTCGCAGACGGCGAGCTCGACCATGCCGTCGCCGAACTCGCGCAGCGGCTGGCAGCCGGCCCCACGCTGGCGATCGCGCAGACGAAGTCGCTGCTCACCCGCGAACTGGACATGCCGATGTCGAGCGCGATGGAGCTGGACGCGATGACCCAGGCACTGCTCATGACGACGCGCGACCACGCCGAGTTCCATAGTGCGTTCAACGAGCAGCGCGCGCCGAACTGGGAAGGGCGCTAGCGCGGGGTCCAGCGGCGGTGGGCTGTCGTGGGCGGTCCGCCCCTGATCAGCTGCAGGCGCGGCTTCGGCCCTTCGAGGCGCCCGCTCTGCGGTTTGCGCGCGCCGGGCTGCCACGGCAACGGCCAGGTCGCGCCGGGTCCGGCGTAGTCCTGCTCGGCTGCCGCGTGCAGTGTCCAGTTCGGGTCGTACAGATGCGCCCGGCCGAGCAGGCACAGATCCGCACGTCCGGCCAGGATGATCGAGTTGACATCGTCGTAGGAGGAGATGATCCCGACGGCCATAGTGGCGATGCCGGTCTCGTTGCGGATCCGGTCGGCGAACGGTGTCTGGTATGAGCGTCCGAACGCGGGAACCTCGTCGGCGGTGACCTGCCCCGAGGACGTATCTACGATGTCGGCGCCCGCGTCCGCGAAGGCGCGCGCGACGGTCACCGCGTCGATCTCGGTGATGCCGCCCTCGTACCAGTCGGTGGCCGAGATGCGTACGCTCATCGGCTTCGCCTCGGGCCACACCGCACGTACCGCCGCGAATACCTCCAGGGGGTAGCGCAGCCGATTCGCGAGCGTCCCGCCGTACTCGTCCTCGCGGTGGTTGGTGAGCGGCGAGATGAACGACGAGAGCAGGTACCCGTGCGCGCAGTGCAGTTCGAGCAGGTCGAACCCGACAAGCTCGGCGCGCGCGGCCGCGTCGACGAACTGCTGTTTGATCTCGGCCAGCCCGGTCGCGTCTAGTTCGCGCGGGACCTGGTTCACGCCGAGGCGATAAGGCAGTGGGGACGGAGCGACGACCGGCCAATTGCCCTCGGCCAGCGGTTCGTCGATGCCGTCCCACATCAGCTTCGTCGACCCCTTGCGCCCGGAGTGGCCGATCTGAAGACCGATCTTCGCGTTCGACTCGGCGTGCACGAACTCGGTGAGCCGGCGCCAGCGATCGGCCTGCTCGTCGGTGTAGATGCCGGTGCAGCCAGGCGTGATCCGCCCGATGTCGGAGACGCAGACCATCTCGGTCATCACCAGCCCAGCGCCGCCCAACGCCTTGCTGCCGAGGTGGACGAGGTGGAAGTCGGTGGGCCGGCCGTCGTCGGCAACGTACATGTCCATCGGTGATACGACAATGCGGTTGGCCAGTTCGAGTTCGCGCAACCGGAACGGCTGGAACATCGGCGGCCGGACCTCGCCCGAGCCCAGGCCGCGGAGTGCCACCTGCTCGGCGAACCACGCGTCGACGGTCCGGACGAACTCGGGGTCACGGACCCGCAGGTTGTCGTAGGTGACCCGCCGGCTGCGGGTCATGATGTTGAACGCGAACTGTAGCGGTTCCTGGTCGACGTACTGGCCGAGGTTCTCGAACCATTCGAGGCTGGCCTGGGCCGCGCGCTGGGTCGACAGCACGACCGGCCGGCGCTCGGTTTCGTACGCGGCGAGTGCCGAGTCGACATCGGGCTGTTCGTGCAGGCAGGCGGCGAGCGAGAGCGCGTCCTCCATGGCGAGCTTGGTGCCCGAGCCGATCGAGAAGTGCGCGGTGTGCGCGGCGTCGCCGAGCAGCACGATGTTGCCGTGCCGCCAGCTGTTGTTGCGGACGGTAGTGAAGTCAACCCATCTGGAGTTGTTCGCCATCACCTCGAAGCCGCCGAGAATGTCGGCGAACAGCTCGCGCACCAGCTCGATCGACTTCTCGTCCGACTCGCCAGGCGCGAATGGCTGGTCGGCGAACGCGTCGAAACCGGCCCGCTCCCACACCCCGGCGTTCATCTCGACGATGAACGTGCTCGCCGCGCCGTTGTAGGGATAGCCGTGAATCTGCATCACGCCGTGTGGCGTCTCGCAGACGTAGAACTTGAAGGCGTCGAATACCAGGCTCGTCCCCAGCCACATGTACTTGCAGCGGCGCACATCGAGCTGCGGCCCGAACGCTGCGGCGTGCCGGGCGCGGACGGTGGAGTTGACCCCGTCGCAGGCGACGACGAGGTCGTGCGTGGCGGCGAGTTGGTCCACCTCGGGTGCGAGCGTGCGGAACTCGAGTGAGACACCGAGTTCGCGGCAGCGCTCTTGCAGCAGTTGCAGCAGGCGCTGCCGGCCCATCGCGGCGAACCCGTGGCCGCCGCTGGTGAGCACCTCGCCGCGGTAGTGGACGTCGATGTCGTCCCAGCGCGCGAATTCGCGCTGCATCTGCTCGTGAATCTTGGGGTCGGCGTGCTCGATGCCGCCGAGTGTCTCGTCCGAAAACACGACGCCGAAGCCGAAGGTGTCATCGGCTGCGTTGCGCTCCCACACGGTGACCTCGTGGTCGGGACGTAGCTGCTTGGCGAGGGCGGCGAAGTACAGCCCGCCGGGTCCGCCGCCGATCACTGCTATTCGCATGAGCCGCCTCGCTCAGTCATGATGCGGCGTCGCGGAGCGCGAACCGTTGCACCTTGCCCGTGCTCGTCTTCGGCAGCTGCGCGAGGAACTCGATGCGGCGCGGGTACTTGTACGGCGCGATCTGTTGTTTGGCGAAGTCCTGCAGCAGTTCGGCCTCGGCGTCGTCTGCGACGATCCCCTCGCGCAGCACGACGAACGCCTTGACCAGCTGGCCCCGCGTCTCGTCGGGTACGCCGACCACGCAGCACTCGGCCACGTCGTCATGGGCGAGCAGGGCCTCCTCGACCTCGGGTCCCGCGATGTTGTATCCGGACGAGATGATCATGTCATCGTTGCGGGCCTGGTAGTGGAAGTAGCCGTCGTCGTCTTGAATGAACGTGTCGCCGGTGAGGTTCCAGCCGGCGCGGACGTAGTTGCGCTGGCGCGGGTCGTCGAGATAACGGCAGCCGGTCGGACCCTTGACGGCGAGCCGGCCCAGCGTCCCCGGCGGAAGCACGTTGCCGTCGTCGTCGAGGATCGCCGCCGTATAGCCGGGCACCGCCCTACCCGTGGATCCCGGGCGGATTTCGTCATCCGCAGCCGCCAGGAAGATGTGCAGCATCTCGGTCGAGCCGATGCCGTCGATCAGTTTCACCCCGGTAGCGTCGTGGAACGCGTGCCACGTGGCCGCGGGCAGGTGCTCGCCGGCGGACAC
>JALZAI010000422.1 GCA_030948475.1 Actinomycetota bacterium | reverse complement strand
CAACCAGTGTGGCACCCCCCGTGTGCCGGGCCGGGACTGTCCACAAGCCGATTCGCCGAGTCGCCCGCCACGAGCGCATCAGGCACGATTGGCGCCGTGGAGTTCCCGTCGCCGACGCCCAGACGAGTCAGCAAACCGAGCTGGCTCGACTTGCGGCTGGTGCTCGGGGTCATCCTCGTCCTCGGATCCATCGTGCTCGGCGCGAAGCTGATCGCTGGCGCCCGGCACACCGACAAGGAGGTCGCTGTCACCCACGGCCTGGCTGCCGGCACGACCCTGCGCTCCGAGGACGTCCAGCTCGTCGACGTCCAACTGTCCGCAGCGGGCCGCAACGCCTACCTCGGCAGCGAGTCCGACGCAGTGGGCAAGGTGCTCAGCCGACCGCTGGCCGAGGGTGAGCTGCTTCCGGCGGCCGCGCTGGGTACCCAGCGGGCGCGCACGACGGTGAGCGTCCCGTTCGCAGCGGGGGCGGCGCCGAAGCTGAGTCGGGGCCAGCGGATCGTGGTCTGGCTGTCGAGCGCGTCCTGCCCGTCGATCGTGCTGTTGCCGGATGTCACCGTGCAGGACGTCCACGCGGCGGGGTCGGGAACCTTCTCGTCCGCCGGAATCGGGCAGGACGTCGTACTCAGCGTCGAAGCCGCGTTGGCCGACCGGGTGGTCGTGGCCCTCGCCGTCAAGGACGCAACGATCCGCGGCGGCGTGCTGACTGGCGCCGCAGCACCGGGCGCGGGGTCCAGGTTGGCTCCGCTCTCCGCGTGCGGCCCACCCGCGCCGTCCTCCTCGCCGTGAAGCTGCCCGTTCTGATCGCTGCTGGTGGCGCCGCCTGGGAAGCCGGACTGCTAGCTGCCCTGGATCGTGGCACGTCCGGTGTCACCGTCGCCCGGCGGTGTGTGGACGTGGTTGACCTGGTGGCGGTCGCGGCTTCCGGGCAGGGCAAGGCCGCGCTGATCGCAGCATCGCTGCGGCGCCTGGACGCGGACGCGGTCGATCGGCTGATTGCGGCGGACGTTGTTCCGGTAGGTATGGTGCCGCGAGGCGACGCTGCGAGTGAACAGCGCATGCGGGCCCTGGGGATCGAGCATGTCGTCCCCGACGACGCCGCCCCGGAAGTGGTCACCTCGGTTCTCGTCGAGGCGGTGACCGATCGCACCGACACCAGTGCCCGGACGACCCGCACGTTCGGCGATCCGGCAACCTCGATGGCGATCCCGCCCGGCGCAGGCGCACCCGTCCGGACCGAGGGCCCCGCGCGGGACGGGTCGGTGGTCGCCGTGTGGGGACCTACCGGCGCGCCCGGCCGCACGATGGTCGCCATCACCCTGGCCGACGAGATCGCCCGGCTCGGGGCCGCCAGCCTGCTCGTCGACGCAGACGTTTACGGCGGGACGGTTGCGGCCGAACTCGGGCTGTTGGACGAGTCGCCGGGGCTGGCCGCCGCGTGTCGGCAGGCCTCGTCGAGCCGATTGGACCCCGCAGCGCTCGCCGGCCTGTGCTGGCAGCTCAGTGTGACGCTGCGGGTTCTCACCGGCGTGCCGATCGCCTCGCGCTGGCCGGAACTGCGGCCTCAGGCGGTCGGCTCGGTGCTCACCGAGGCGCGGGCGCTGGCGGACTTCACTATTGTCGACTGCGGGTTCTGCCTGGAGACCGACGAGGAGCTGTCCTTCGACACGCTCGCACCGCGGCGCAACGGGGCCACGCTGGCAGTGCTGGATGCTGCCGACCTGGTGATCGTTGTGGGCGCGGCCGATCCGATCGGCATGCAGCGGCTGGTGCGCGCCCTCGCGGAGCTGCGCGACGCCGAGATCGACACGTCCGTGTGGGTGGTACTCAACAAGGTGCGCCACGGTGTGGTGCCGGGTGATCCGGGCGCGGAGCTCTCCGCCGCACTCCGGCAGTTCGCGGGCCGCTCGCCGGTCGCGCTGCTGCCCTACGACCGCGACTCGCTCGACGCGGCGCTAGCGACCGGGCGCTCGCTGGGGGAGCAGCGGCCTTCCAGCCCGCTGCGCAAGGCCGTCGTGCAGTTGGGCGCAAGTCTGTCCGGGCGTTCGGTCGCGGGGGGCAGGCGGCGCCGCTAAGCGCGCTTCGAAGGGCGCGGGCGCCGTCAGTCTGCGAGTATGGGTCGCGTCTCTCAGGGGGGGCAGAGCGCATGAGTGAACGCCTATCTTCTGCGGGATTGTCCGTCTACTATGCGCGCGACATGCCACGCCGGGCGCTCGTCCTGGGTGGCGGCGGCGTGCTCGGCTTCGCCTGGATGCTCGGAGCGCTGTCGGCGCTGGAGAGCGAAACCGGCCTGGACGCGCGCGACGTCGAGCTCGCGGTAGGGACGTCAGCCGGGTCGGTCACTGCGGCACTGCTCGGCTGCGGGCTGTCGGTGGACGTGATCGCGCGCCATCATCAGGGAATTCCGGCTCCTGAGGATCCGACGCTGGTCTACGACTACGGTTCGGCGACGGGAGCGGCCGTGCCGCCGCGGCCCGGCTGGCGCCCAGCATCGCCGCGGCTGGTGCTCGGCGGGCTGCGTCATCCCCGTGAGGTGCCTCCGATCGTGGCGTTGAGCGGCCTGCTTCCCGCTGGACGCGGGTCACTGCAACCGGTGCACGACTTGGTCTCAGGCGTCGCGGCCACTTCGGGACACGCACGCTCCTGGCCGTCGACGCCACGCCCGTGGATCGTCGCAGTCGACTACCGCACCGGCCGGCGGATCGTGTTCGGGCGCGACGGCATCGCGGAACTGCCCGGCGCACAGCATCTCCCCGGCGGCGTTGGTCCCGACCGGGCCTCGGCTGGCCGGCAGCCCGTCCTCGGCGCCGTCGAACTCGCCGACGCGGTCCGGGCATCCTGTTCCATCCCGGGCTGGTACCCGCCCGCGATGGTTGGGGGCGTCCCGTACATCGACGGCGGTGCCGTGTCGAACGCCTCGGTCGACGTGTTACGCGACACCGGTATCGACGAGGCATACGTCTTAGCCCCGATGGCCTCGCTCGAACCGGACGACCCGCAGACGGCAGCGGCCCGACTGGAGCGCCGCATCCGGCGCGCGATCACCAAGCGGATCGTCGCCGACGCGGCCGCCCTTCGCGCCACCGGGGTACACGTCTGCCTCGTCACGCCGGGTTCCGCCGATCTGCAGGCGATGGGCGCCAACCTGATGAACCCGGTTCGCCGCAGTGAGGTGCTCGAGAGCGCGCGAGTGACGGCGGCGACCCAAGTCCGGCGTCAGCTCGCGCCCAGTCGCGGGCAGCGACGTGCCAGCCGGCGTGGGCCGGACAGCGCCGGGACCGCCGGGTCCGCGTGACGATCGACCTCGACCGGGCCGGCGGTTCGGGGAGCGCCCTGATGAGGGTCTATCTGCCGGCCACATCGTCCGTTCTGGCCAAGCTGGTGAGCGCAGTGCCGTTGGCGGCACCGCTCACGGCGTTCGCCGTCACTCCCGGACTGCGCGAATGGTACGTCGACGACGACATCGAGGAACTCGAGTACGCCGCCCTCCTCGAAGCGGCGCGTGCGTCACTTCGCCTGCTCGACTCCGACGACTCCGCAGCTCGCAGGCGCGTTGTGGTCGCCCTCGACGTCGCCGACGCGGCAGTCATCGACCGCGACGACCTGGACCGAGGTGTCGTGCGCATCGCCGGGCCGGTCGGGCTCGCGCAGGTTGCCGCTGTGCACGTCGACGACGCCGCGGCCGAAGGCGCCGTTGCCCTCGCGGCGGCCGCAATCACGGCGGCAGATCTCGGCGAGCAGTCTGCGCAGGACGCCGTCGACGACGCGGAGGGCTTCGAATTGTGCTGGTACGCCAGCCAGGAGGTCGAGTCGCTGCTTGCCGCGCTCGGCTGACTCCGAGAGCGCTCGGACCGGTCGGTGTCGGCCGACGCGGCGTGGTGGCACGATCGGGTGAATGGACGCCATCACCCACCCACCGGCACCGGTCAACGAGCCAGCGCGGTCCTATGCGCCGGGCAGTGCCGAGCGGGAGACCCTCACGGCGGCGCTCGACGAGCTGAGCCGCGATCCCACCGAGCTGACTATGACTGTCGGTGGCGCGCAGCGCATGGCGGCCGGTGACCGGATCCGCGTCGTCGCCCCGCACCTGCACAAGCTGCTGCTCGGCGAGAGCGCGCAGGCCAGCACGGCCGATGTCGAGAGTGCCGTGGGCGCCGCGCTGGCCGCCGGGCCGGCGTGGCGCGAGCTGTCCTTCGATGAGCGGGCCGCGGTGTTCCTGCGCGCCGCGGACCTGGTCTCGACGACCTGGCGCGACCGCCTCAATGCCGCCACCATGCTCGGGCAGTCCAAGACCGTGCAGCAGGCCGAGATCGATTCGGCCTGCGAGTTTGCGGACTTCCTTCGCTACAACGTCCACTTTGCGCGCGCAATCCTCGAAGAGCAGCCGTACAGCTCGCCCGGGGTGTGGAACCGGATGGAGTATCGACCACTCGAGGGATTCGTCCTGGCAATCACCCCGTTCAACTTCACCGCGATCGCCGGCAACCTGCCCTCGGCTCCGGCGCTGCTCGGCAACGTCGTGGTGTGGAAGCCGTCCCCCACCCAGCAGCTCGCGGCGCACCACACGATGCGCCTGTTCGAAGCGGCCGGACTGCCGCCCGGCGTGATCAATCTTGTCACCGGGGACGGCACCGCGGTAAGTGCTGCGGCCCTGCACCATCCGGCCCTGGCAGGTATCCACTTCACCGGGTCCACGGCGACCTTCCAGCATCTGTGGCAGAGCGTCGCGACGGGCATCTCGTCCTACGCGACCTACCCACGCCTGGTCGGCGAGACCGGCGGCAAGGACTTCGTCGTCGCGCATCCGTCGGCAGACCCGGCCGCGCTCGTCACCGGCCTGGTTCGCGGGGCATTCGAGTACCAGGGCCAGAAGTGTTCGGCTGCCTCGCGCGCGTACATGCCGAGATCGCTGTGGGAACGCGGCGTGCGCGACGAACTCGTGGCCGTCACCGAGTCGTTGAGCTACGGCGACGTCGCGGATTTCAGCAACTTCGGGGGCGCGGTTATCGACGCGCGTGCGTTCCACCGGCTGTCCGAAACAATCGAGCGGATGTCGTCGAGATCGGCGAGGGTTCTCGCGGGCGGAACGTGCGACGACAGTGTCGGATATTTCGTCCGGCCGACCGTCGTCGAGTCGTCGGATCCAACCGACGAAATGTTCCGGCGAGAGTACTTCGGGCCGCTGCTCGCGGTGCATGTCTACGACGACGACTCTTGGCTCGACATGCTCGTATCGCTGGAGTCGGCTTCGGCATATGCGCTGACCGGCGCTGTCTTCGCGCGCGACCGGATGGCCATCACCGAGGCGTCCCAGACGTTGCGCTTCGCGGCGGGGAACTTCTATGTCAACGACAAACCGACCGGAGCGGTTGTGGGGCAGCAGCCTTTCGGCGGTGCCCGCGCGTCCGGAACGAACGACAAGGCCGGCTCGCTGTGGAACCTGATGCGCTGGCTCTCGCCGCGCGCGATCAAGGAGACGTTCGGCGCAGCGACCGACCACCGCTACCCACATATGGGCTGACCGTCCGACGCGCGCCGCCACGACAACACCATCCGGGCGACTCACGGCAAGGCCACCTGAATCCGGAGCGGTCCCGCCGCGAAGGCCGGCCCCCAAGCGGGGTCGCCGACCAGCACGGCTCGGCCCGGCGGTTGCGCATACCGAGTCCGTGGCAGACGGACACCGAGCAGTTCGCCGTCGAGCGGCCCCGGCTGCAAAAGCACGCCGCAGTGTCCGCGCCGGAGGTCCGCGGCGATCCCGCGAAACGTCACAGTGAGATCCGCGCTGCGCGCCGCGGCGACCACGGCGAGATCGGCGCCCTCGCCGCGGGCCCACTCGACGAAGGCTTCGCCCGCCGCGGTGTCGGCGAACGACTCACTGTCGTCGACGATCAGCAGCGCCCGTCCCCGTGGCAATTGGACGCCTGCGACGCCGGGGCCCAGCACGCCGATCCCGAGTTCAGTCGCGGCGGCACGCACTAGTGATCGAATCGGAGCGGCTACGATCACTTCGACCCCGGCCTGTTTGGCCTGGACGAGGATCGAGCACAGCAGGCTGCTCCGCCCGGACCTGGGCGGCCCGGCCACCAACACTCGGCCCGCGCCGGCGAACAGATCGATGCTGAGCGGCTCAGCGCTCGCGCCGCCGACCCCAATTATCCACCGATCGGGCACCGCCGGCAGCTCGGCCAGCCCAATTCGGGCGGGAAGCGGGCGCACTCGGATCGGAGAGCCTGCCGGGGCACCGCGCCACTGAGCGGCGCAGTCCTCGATCGCGCGGTCGAGGTCGCCGCGCTCGGCCGAGTCGGCCGGGACCGCCAGCTGGACCTCCGCGCCGTCGGGCACCCGGAGCGCCCGCCCCGGCGGGGGCGAATCGCGAATCGCGGGCGGAGATAGCCCGGCAAGTGCCCAGTCGCCGACATCGGTGACCGAAAGGACCAGCCGATTGGCGAACTGCCCGGCAACCCGGGGCGCGAGGGCGGCGCGACCACCGGTGACCACGACTGTGAGCCCCGCGGCGCCATCGCGGAGCAACGCCAGGAGCCGGTCGATCGGACTTCCGGCATCCCAGTCCGCTGCCGCGGCTGCAAACGCCTCCCAGCCGTCGACCAGTAGGACCCGCGCCACTTGGCACGTGCCCGTTGTCGAGTGCCGGGCCGCGATGTCTGCAGACAACCGTTGCAGCAGCATGTCCACGGCGCTCAGATCGCCGTCGATGCCGAGGATCCCGCCGGCGTGCGGCAGCCGCGCGAGCGGGGCCAGCGCCCCCCCGCCGCCGTCGATGCCGTACAGCTCGAGGTCCGCGGGAGCGAGTCGCGTCGCCGCGGTGATCGCAAGCGAGACCAGCCCGGTACTCCGCCCCGATCTCGGGCCGCCGGCGAGCAGCAGTGAACCTCCTGCCGCGAGGTCGAGCTCGACGGTGGTCTGGCGCTGCTCGTCGGGCAGATCGACCAATCCGAGCGGCAGCGTGGTCGGCGAATCGGCGTGCTTCATGTTGCCCGGCACGGATGCGCCGGTGAGGGACGCGGTCCGGAGCAGGCTGGGCAGCGGCGGCAACCACGGGCGGGGGACGGCTGCGCCGCCGCCCCGGGCTGCGGCTGCGATGACCGTATCCACGAGCAACCCGAGTTCGGTGCGCCCGTCGACCGGAGCGGCAGCTGGCGGCATCGAACGCCATCTGTCTAGTCGCGTGATTGTCACCTGGTCGCTCGCGAGCAGGGGGACCGCCGGTGCAGACACCCGAGCCACCTGCGTCAGCACCGTGCTCGTCCCTCTACGAACCAGCGCGCGTCCGGGCATCCGGCGGTCGAGGTGCGCGGCCTCCGGGCCGTCGATCACGTCGCACGAGTCGGCCGCGTCGGTGACGCGCAGTGCGATGCGCAAGGCTGCGTTGGCGCGGATGTCCTGCGAGACGACGCCGGCCGGACGCTGGGTGGCCAGAACGAGGTGCACGCCCAGCGACCGGCCGCGCTGGGCGATCCCGACCAGCCCCTGGACGAACGAAGGCAGCTCCGCGGCGAGGGCGGCGAACTCGTCCACCACGAGCACCAGCCGAGCGAGCGCTTGGTGGGGCCCGCTCGCGCGGTATGCGGCCAGGTCGGCGGCACCCGCATCGGAGAACAACTGCTCGCGCCGGCGCAGTTCGGCGTCGAGGGACTGTAGCGCCCGCCTGGTGAGGCGATCGTCGAGATCGGTGACCAGACCAGACGTGTGTGGGAGGCGGGCGCAGTCGGCGAACGCGGAGCCGCCCTTGTAGTCGACGAGGACGAAGCCGATCTTGTCCGGCGGGTAGGCGAGCGCCAGTCCGATGACGAGGGTCTGCAGCAACTCGGACTTGCCGGCACCGGTCGTGCCCGCGATGAGCACGTGCGGACCGTCCCGCTCCAGGTCGACGGTGAGTGGGCCGTCGACGCTCAGGCCGAGCACCGCGTTCGCACCGGCGCCGCCGCGTCGCCAGTCGGCGAGCACCTCGGTCGCGCTCGGTAGCTTGCCCCCGAGCAGTTCGACCAGCCGACACTGATCGGGTATCGCCGATCCGGGATCTGCGCACGCGTCCGCAAGCGGTGCGAGCGCTCGGGCCAGCCGCTCGGCCCACGGGACATTGACGCGGTCGAGCACCGCCGAACGGGCGAGGTCCCCCTCTAGGACGACTCGTGACCCGGTCTCTCCGGCGAGCGTGCCAACCGTCCGGCAGGCGGCCGGGAGCCCACTTTCCCGGTCGTCCAGGCACACCGCCGTGACCCGGGCGGCCGGGCCTGCGTCGAGCACGGTCGCGAGGGCCGGAAGGTCACCGAGACCGCAGAGCCGGTCGACGATCAACACCAACCACGATGGCTGCGGCGCGGAGGCGCGCCTGCGTGCCGTGATGAGATCCGCGAGGTCGGCACAGAGCTGCTCACGCTCGGCCGCGGTCGTCGCGATCCGTCCACGCAGGTGTGGTAGCCAGCGCATCCACGTCCAGCAACTTCCCGCGTCGTCGGACAACAGGACGGCGATCTCGACGTCGGCCGGAGACGCCTGGGTGACCAGCTGGGCGAGCAACCAGCGAGCCACGCCGAGCCCGACTTCCCGTGGTCCCGCGATGCCCAGCGGGCCCATGCCCAGATCTGCGCACAGCGGCACGGCATGCACCTGACCAGCCGGGGCCTCGTTCGCTCCGGCCGCCGTCCGCAGTTCGGACGGCAGCGACGCCAGCCCGAGTCGCACCCTGAGCAGGTCGGGGTCGTCGCGCCCGCGCTCCCACAATCGGTCCAGCGGGGTACGCGCGATTCGCCATACCGCGGCCGCGTCGGGTTGGGCGCTGCGCCGCCGACGGGCCTCGTCGTCCAGTCGCGAGGCGATGTGCGCCTGCGCGCGCACGAGATCATGCCGGTATGCACGCAGAGCGCGGCGGCTCGAGCGTCGCCAGTGCAGCCGGTCGCCACCTGCTGTGGCCAGCAGAGCCAGTGGTGACAGCAGCGCGAAGGCGAGGAACTGCACCGACCCCAGGGCCACCGCCAGACCGACGCCGGCGAGCGCAGGGAGGAGCGCGGCGAACCATTGCATGGGCTGGCGGGCAGCACGGTCCGGCGCGACCGGCAGCGGCACCGGCCCGGGAGGATGCGGGACGCGGGCCCGTGGACACCGATTCACCAGCAGGTATCCGGGAGGGCCGTCGCGCACCGAGGCCGGCGCGCCGCCAAGATCGGCCAGCCCGAGAAATGTGTCGCCAATTCGCGCCACGGTGCCTCGCCCGAGCACCGCGCCAGCCGCCTTGACCGATACGCCGTCGACTGACGTGCCGTTGGTCGAGCCGACGTCGTGCAGCACCGCCCCCGAATCGGTGACCGTGAGTGTCGCGTGCACTCGCGAGACGTCCGGATCCTGAAGCACCAACTGGCAGCCCGGGTCACGGCCCAGAGTGCACTGCCCGCGGCGCACCTGAATGAACCGTCCTGCGTCGACGCCTCCGACGATGTCCAGCGTGGTTCCCGCGCCGCGCGGCGCGCTGTCCGGCGGGCCGAGAATCGCGCCGACGATAGGGCGCCCGTCGCAGCCGAGTGCCTGTCGCAGGGCGCCCGCGGCCGGTATGCCGTTTGCTTGAACGGCAACGTCGCACTCGGCGCCGTCGATGTCGATGATGCTCAGATCGATTCGCACGCCCGAAGTCTGGGTGCTCCGTCCGACACCTCGCGGTGTTACGGACGGCCTGTGGATAACCAGTGAGATTCCGTTAGTTATCCACAGGGCGTGAGAGCACCGTTTCGGCGTCGGGGCTTCATGCCTAGCGTTGCGCGCTATCCATTGGTCGCACACGGCGACCGAAGAGAGGACCACAGATGTCCGGATTGAAGGTCACGCCCAGTCAGCTGGCCGCGCTGAGCGGCTCGGTCACGCGGGTCTCTGGCGACGTTCGTGCGTCGCACCAGAGCCTGCGCTCACAGCTCTCGCCGCTGTTCGGTGCGGACTGGTCGGGCGCGGCCGCCGCACAGTTCACTGCCCTGTACGAGCAGTTCGACACTCATGCGCGGGGCATGTCCGATGCGCTGGACGGAATCGGGCAGCTGCTCGGTCGCGCCGGCGTCGCATACGCCGACGTCGAGCAGCAGATCACGGCGTCGTTCCGGTGAACCGCAGCATCACCGAGTCGATCGCTGTCCCGTGCCGGGGAAGCCCGGGTCGAGGTGAGCAACGCCCTGACCTCGGCCTAGGTTGGCCGGATGATCGCGCCCGATTCCTTGGCGGAGGTGGAATCGGCACTGTGCCGCCACTTCGGACACCGTCCGGTACGTGCCTCGATCTCGTTCGTCGGGGTGGCGCCGTTGGAGGTGCTTCGCTTCGAGCCGATTCCCGGAGAACGGGCCTACCTGAGCCTTGGGATGTCACGGGAGCCGATGAGCGACCCTGCTCAGCCGGTGCCCAACGGGACGGGACCGCGCGCCGAGCTAATGCTCCAGGTATGCGACGCGGTCGACGCTCACGCCGACGTGTGGCGCCAGCTCGCGGTCTTGGCGGCCGCCCCGAGCGTCGAGGGCGTGGTCTACGCCCCTGGGATGAGCGTCGACCTGGAGCGACCGCTCGCGCCTGGGTCGCAGTGCACCGGCGCCCTCGTAGTCGAGTCCCCGCTCGCGCCCATCGCCGTCCCGGCAGGGCAAGTCGTCGTCCTGCAACTGCTGCCTGCCACCTCAAGCGAACTCGCCTGGTGCCGCGCGAGAGGCAGCAGCGGGTTGCGCGAGCGCTGGACAGACCGTGGTGTGGACCTGCGCGACCTGACTCGTCCTGGGGTAGAGCTCGGCTGATCTCGCGGCTCGGGCGGACGGCTCGACCACATTCCACTCTCGCCTGAGGCTCGCTGCGCTCGTTCGGTTCGGCGTTGGAATGTCTCTGCCCGATGACATCGGTTCGCTCGCAAGCTTCGCTCACGCCCGTGGCTGGCTACGGCAAGATTGCGGGGGGCGCCTTTGACGAAGGGAGCAGCGTGCAATTCGGTCGATACTACGAGCAGTTCGAGGTCGGCGCGGTCTACAAGCACTGGCCCGGCAAGACGGTCACCGAGTACGACGATCACCTATTCTGCCTGCTGACAATGAACCACCATCCGCTGCACCTGGACACGAACTACGCCCAGTCCTCGACCGACTTCGGCCAGAACGTCGTCGTGGGCAACTACGTCTACTCGCTGCTGCTGGGGATGTCGGTGCCCGACGTCAGCGGCAAGGCGATCGCGAACCTCGAAATCGAGTCGTTGCGCCATGTGGCGCCGACCTTCCACGGCGACACGATCTACGGCGAGACGACGGTGCTGGGTAAGAGCCCGTCGAAGTCCAAATCCGATCGTGGCGTCGTGTATGTCGAGACGATTGGTTACAAGCAGGACGGCACAGTCGTGTGCATCTTCCGGCGCAAGGTCATGGTAGCGACGAAGGAGTACCTGGACACGCGCGGCGGCGAGCAGCCGGGCCGCCCCGAGCCGGCGCCTCGATAGCCCGCCGTCGCCAGGATAGGATGGACGTCAGCGCGGCAGGCAGTCCCAGCCGGCAAGCGCCTCGAACAGATCCGGCACCAGCGGCAGGGCCGCGAGTTCCGGCCGTGTGACCCAGCGAGCCTCGAGGGCGTCGTCACCGGCCTGCAGCTGGCCACCTGCCAGCGTGCAGACAAAGTCGGCGACCTCGTACACCGAGCCGGTCGAGGCGGCGGCGATCTCGACCCGTCCGGCCAGGCGTAGCACGCGCACCCGCAGACCGGTCTCTTCGGCCACCTCCCGCACACACGCGTCCTCGGCGCTCTCGCCCGCCAGGCATCGCCCACCTGGCACGGACCACCGTCCCGACGCGGGCGGCTGAGCGCGCCGGATCACCAGTAGCCGCCCGGCGTCGTCGAAAACGATGCCGCCGGCGCAGGGTGCGGGCTCGGGCACAACACCGAGCGTGACACGCCGGGCGGGTCACGTGTTACTGGTGTGCCATAAGGTAAGAAGGGATGTAGGGCATGTTGGGGTCATCTGCGGATTTCGTCGTGCCCGCAGCACGGAGAGGAGCCGGTGGCCATGACCAAGGTTGCGCTCAGCGGCGCTCTCATCGCCTTTCTGGTGTTCTTCGTCGTGACCCAGCCCCAACACGCTGCGGACATCTTCCACAGCGCTTGGAACGTGATCGTCAACGTCGCCCACGGCATCGGCGATTTCCTCGGCAAGCTCGCCTGAGCGAGCCAGCATGCCGGCCCTCATGCGGTCCGAGCTGCCCGAGCTGGCCCGCACCCGCCATCACTGGATCGTCTTGATCCGGCCACCGCATCGCCCGGCCGCCGTTGCCCTGCTGGCGCTGCTGTTGCTCGCGGCAATCTGGCCGTGGCCCTGGGCGGTGATCCTCGTGATCACACTCGCCGTCGCGATGCTGTTCCGCCTGCAAACCTGGCACGCCGAGCTGATCATCCTGACGCGCAAGCGCATCGTGCGGATGCAGGGCGTCCCGGAAACGACGACCAGCGAAGCCTCGCTGCGAATCGAGCGGGTGTTCGGAGCGCGCCTGGTGCAGACCGTGCCGGGCAAGATTCTCGGCTACGCGACGATCGAACTCGAGGCGCCGGGCGAGCACCCGGCCGTTCGGCGGCTGCGGAAGATCGCCGCACCGCACCAATTTTACGGTGAGCTTCGCGCCATGATCTTCGGCGATTCGAAGCAGGCCGACTCGAAGCAGGCCGACTCGAAGCAGGCCGACTCGAGGCAGGCCGACTCGAATGAGAGCCCCAGCGAATACACAACCGAGCCACTGCCCCGCATTCCGAAACCGCCGCCCGCTGCAGGAAGTGAGTAACGTCGGCCCGTGAGTAAGCGAGTTAGGTGTGAGCGAAGCTTGCGAGCGAACTATCGGCATCTCAGCTTCGCCGGCCGCACGAGCGCAGCGAGGTAGGCCGTGCTGATCGACCTGCATACGCACACGACCGCGTCGGATGGCACGTACACCCCCGCCGAACTTATTGCCGCTGCCGTCGCCTCCGGCGTGGACGTGCTCGGACTGACCGACCATGACACCACAGCTGGGTGGGCCGAGGCGTTGCGGGTGCGTCCGGACCGGCTAACTGTCGTGTGCGGCTGTGAGTTCTCCTGCGAGTACTGGACGCCCGAGGGACGCCGCATCGGTCTGCATCTGCTCGGCTACCTGTTCGACCCAAAGGATGAGGCGCTGCACAGCGCGCGCGAGCAGTTGCGCGCCAGCCGGCGCGATCGCGGTCGGCGCATGGTCGAGAACATGGCTGGCGACGGGGTCCCGATCACCTGGGAGCGGGTGAGCGCGCTCGCCGCGGGCGGTCCGGTCGGACGTCCGCACATCGGCCGTGCCCTGGTCGAGGCCGGTGTGGTGCCCGACGTGGACACTGCCTTCCGTGACCTGCTTTCCTCGCGCCGACCCTATTACGTGCGCAAGGCTGATCTGGACGTGTTCGCCGCCATCGACCTGATCCGGGGTGCCGGTGGGCTCCCGGTGTTCGCCCATCCGCTCGCCCGCCGACGCGGTCCGGTGCTCGATGACGACGTCATCGCGCGCATGGCCGCTGCCGGGTTGGTCGGGCTCGAGGTCGAGCATCCCGACCACGACGAGAACGACCGCGCTCAGGCCGCAGGGCTGGCCCGGGACCTCGATCTGGTCGGCACCGGCTCGTCCGACTTTCACGGTTCGAACAAGCCCACCCCGCTCGCTGCGCGCAGCACGGCGCCCGAGGCGTTCGAGCGGCTGATGTGGCTGCCCAGTGCCCGGCGTCCCGCTGGTGCGGCCGCGTGAGGCTGCCTCCGGGCATCCCGCGACGGCTGTTCGCGTGCACACCGTCGCGGCTGGCCGCCTTCGACTGCCCGCGTCGCTACCGGTTCGGCTACCTCGACTGTCCCATCCCATCACGTGGACGGCCGTGGGCGCACAACGCGGTGGGCGCCGCGGTGCACGTAGCGCTGGCTCGCTGGTGGTCGCTCCCTTCGGCGGCGCGCACGCCGGACGAGGGCGGGCGGCTGGTCGAGCGGAACTGGCAGCACGATGGCTTCCGCGACGGCGACCAATCGGCGCGCTGGCGGGAGCTGGCCGCCTGCTGGGTGCGGCGCTACCTCGCCGAGAACCGGATTCCCGAACCGGTCGGCATCGAGCGAACGGTCGCGGCGACAACCGACGCGCTCGCGCTGAGCGGTCGCGTCGACCGCATCGACGAGCGCGGCGATGAGCTGGTGGTTGTCGACTACAAGACGGGGCGGCATCAGTCCACGGAGGACGGGGCACGCGGGTCGCTCGCCCTCGCCATGTACGTGATGGCGGTGCGCCGCACGTTGCGCCGGGAATGTCGCCGGGTGGAGTTGCACCACCTGCCGAGCGGGTCGGTTGCCGCCTTCGAGCACACCGACGACTCGCTGCAACGCCATCTCGTTCGGGCTGCCGCGACCGCCGAGGACATCGTCGCGGCGACCGACACGCTCGCTGCCGGAGCGAATCCGGACGAGGTGTTTCCGCCCAACCCTTCGCCGTCCTGTTCGTGGTGCGACTTCCGGGCCTGCTGTCCGGAGGGACGCGCGGTATCTCGGGAGCTCGACCCGTGGGCCGGCTTGGACACCGACCTCTGATCAGGCTCGCCTACCGGTAGTAGCGCGTCTGCGTCCCGGTGACGAGGAAGCCGGTGCCGAACGGATAGATCCGGCTGCCGAGCGCGGGCGCGCCGACGGCGAACGAGCGCCGAACCGTCCCGGAACCCGGATCGAGGGTGGCGATGCCGGCAGTGGTAGGCGCGGCGAGCAGGGCGCTCGACAGGCTCGGCGTGCCGACCCCGGAGCGGTCGGTCACCGTCGGCAAACCGGACGTTGCTGTCTGCCAGCTGAACGTCGAGTTCGCCAACGCATAGGTCCGCGCGCCGATGCGCAGCAAGTCGGCATCGGCGGCGGCGGAGGTCGTGATCGTTGTCGAGCGGCCGACGAGCGGCAGGCGGTGCTGCGCGGTGCCCAACTTGTCGCCGAGCACGATGAGCTGCGCACCGTTCGCGGACAGCGCTGCGATCGCCTGGCCGGCGGACGCCGGGATCAGGTCGCTTCCGATCAGATTCCACTTGATCTGGTCGGGATTGCGGTTGTTCTTCGAGCTGTCGCTGTTTTCGCCGGCGCTGCCGTCGCGCAGCAGCAGTTGCGCGCCGTTGCCGCAGAATCGTGCGCCGGCGCAGTCGCGATGCGAGCACGTCTGGCTGATCAGCGCGCCGTTCACGCCGAGGACGGCGCGGCGAACCGTGCAGCCGTGCTCTCGGAACACCCACCGGTCCAGCCCGCCGGTCGGGTCGAGTGCGTAGATCGCGCTCGGCGTCGTGAGCATGACCGTGTCGGGCACGACGGCGTAGCGCGGGTGGCCGTTGAGCTCAGCTCCGTCCTTGTCCAGTGTGCGGCTCCACTTGCGTTGACCGGTTTCGGTGTCCAAGGCGGTGAGCTGGTCGCAGTTGCCGTTCAGCTCGTACACGCCGATCGTGATGCCTTGATCCTGAATGGCCTGACATATCGTGCGATCGGTACGCGTGTAGATCCAGGTGATCGCGCCGGTCAGCGCGTCGCGGCCGCGGACACTGCGCTTGTCATGCGTGACGACCGTGCCGCCCCAGTACGGCTGCCCGATAGCTGTTCGGTCCGCGGTGGACCAAGCCTCGCCCAGCGTCGACCTCGGCGCCTGGAGGGTCACCGAGGGCGGCGCCGGGTCGACGGTCCGCAACGTCGCATGACTGAGTTCGCCGTGCGAGTAGGCGATCTTTACGATGACGACGAGCGCGACCGCGGCAGCGAGGATCAGCGCTGCGTAGGTGACCCGCCAGTGACGCAGCCGCACGTGGTGCCGCTCGAGAGCTGCGTCGCTGCGCGACGGCTGCTCCGCCACGCCCACACCCCGCTCGCGCATAGGTTCATCGTGGCCTAGCGAGCTGTGCTCAGTCGCCAGAGGTTGCCGACCCGCCGTGACGGCGCCGACGTCGCCGCGGTGCGCCGCTTGGCCGATCTTCAGCGGGGGCAGTCGCGGCACCGTCGATTGCCTGTCCGGCGCGGGTGCGCACCCGGGTGCGTGGCCGGGCCGGGCGTTCCGGTCGTTCGGTGCGTTCTGGCCGGTCGGCTCGCCGCTCGCGACGCGGGCCACGCCCGGCGGCGCCCCGAGGGGACGGGTCGCGACCACCGAGGTCCTCGATCGTCTCCGCTTCCAGTCCGGCCCGGGTGCGCTCGGCACGGGGCAGCACGCCCTTGGACTCGGTGGGGATGTCGAGCTCGAAATACAGGTGCGGGGAGGTGGAGTAGGTCTCGACCGGCTCGTGGAAGGGCAGGCCCAGCTTGTCGCAGATGAGCTTCCAGCGCGGTATGTCGTCCCAGTCGACGAGCGTCACCGCGTTGCCCTGGGCGCCCGCGCGGGCGGTGCGCCCGATGCGGTGGACGTAGTTCATCTCGTCCTCCGGCGCCTGGTAGTTGATCACGTGGGTGATGCCTTCGACGTCCAGACCACGCGCCGCGACGTCGGTTGCGACCAGGACGTCCACCTTGCCGCTGCGGAAGGCTCGCAACGCCTGCTCGCGCGCGCCCTGGCCGAGGTCGCCGTGGACGGCGGCGACGGCGAAACCGCGATCGGCCAGGTCGTCGGCCACCTTGGCAGCGGACCGCTTCGTCCGGACGAAGATCAGCGTCAGGCCCCGGTTGCGGGCCTGGAGCACGCGTGCGAGCACTTCGGTCTTGTCCATGGCATGGGCTCGGTAGGCGAACTGGTCGACGTGGTCGGTGCTGGTGTTCTCGGCGCCGTGCTCGGCGCGGATCTGCATCGGCTGGATGAGGAAGCTGCGGGCCAGCGCCACGATGGGGCCCGGCATGGTCGCCGAGAAGAGCATCGTCTGGCGCCTTTCCGGCACCATCTTCATCAGCTTCTCGATGTCGGGCAGGAAGCCCAGGTCGAGCATCTCGTCGGCCTCGTCCAATACCAGGATGGCGACCTTGCCGAGCACGAGATGGCCCTGCTGGGCGAGGTCGAGCAGCCGTCCCGGCGTGCCCACCACGACGTCGATGCCCTTGCGCAGCGCGTCGATCTGCGGCTCGTACGCGCGTCCGCCGTAGATGGTAAGC
>JALZAI010000413.1 GCA_030948475.1 Actinomycetota bacterium | reverse complement strand
CCGCGGTACTTCCCGGTGAGCACGCCCCCGCCCAACGGCGACCAGGGAAAGATGCCGACGCCGAGCTCGGCACAGGCCGGGACGACCTCGCGCTCCACCCCGCGGTCGATCAGCGACCAGCGGACCTGGTTGGCGACGATCGGCGTGCGCCCCGGCACGGCCCGCTGCCAGCTCGCAGCCTGGCCGATCCGCCACCCGCAGTAGTTGGATACGCCCGCGTAGCGCACCTTGCCCGCAGCCACCGCGGCGTCCAGCGCGGAGAGGGTCTCGTCGAAGGGCACCGTGTCATCGACGGTGTGCACGTACCAGAGGTCCAGGTAGTCGGTGCCGAGGCTGCGTAGCGAATCGTCGAGCTGACGCAGCAGCGCGCCGCGCGAGGCGTCGACGATCCGGCCGTCGGGCGTGCGGGTGATCCCGGCCTTGGTCGCGATCACCAGATCGACACGCGGGACCACGTCCGCGATCAGCTGCCCGAGCAATGCTTCGGTCTCGCCGTAGCCGTAGGACGCGGCAGTGTCGACGAGCGTCCCGCCCGCGTCATGGAAGGCGACCAGCTGTGCAGCCGCCTCGTCGGCACCGGTTTCGACCCCCCACGTCATCGTGCCGAGTGCCAGGTCGCTGACCTTGAGACCGCTTCGCCCGACCTTGCGCTGCTGCACGCGTCGAAGCTACCCGGCGGGACCGGCCGATATGGTGACGCCGTGCAGCTGGGACTCAACCTCGGTTACTGGGGTCACGGGAACGACGCCGACAATCTCCGGCTCGCCCGGGAAGCCGACACGCTGGGGTACGCGGTCGCTTGGGCGGCGGAGGCGTACGGCTCGGACGCAGTCACGGTACTGTCCTGGGTCGCGGCGCAGACCGAACACATGGACGTCGGCAGCGCAATCCTGCAGATCCCGGCGCGTACGCCGGCGATGACCGCGATGACCGCGGCGACCCTGGACACCCTCTCCGGCGGCAGGTTCCGGCTCGGTGTCGGTGTCAGCGGCCCACAGGTGTCCGAGGGTTGGTACGGCGTGCGCTTCGCCAAACCGCTCGCCCGCACCCGCGAGTACGTCGACATCGTGAAGCTGGCGCTCTCGCGCGAGCGGGTTCGCTACGACGGCGATACGTATCAGCTGCCGCTGCCGGACGGGCCGGGGAAGGCACTGCACCTGATGGTGCACCCGATCCGCGAGCACCTGCCGATCTACCTCGCCTCCGTCGGACCGAAGAATCTCGAGCTCACCGGGGAGATCGCCGACGGCTGGCTCGCGATCTTCTTCTCGACGCAGTACGCGGCGGAGGCGCTCGAGCACATCAGCACCGGGCGCGCAAAGGTCGGCAAGACGCTCGAGGGGTTCGACGTCGTACCGTCCGTCCCGCTCGTGGTGGGCGACGACGTCGAACGGTGCGCCACACCCGTCCGCTCCCACGCCGCGCTCTACGTCGGCGGCATGGGCAGCCGCGAGCAGAACTTCTATCATGCGCTCGCCACCCGGATGGGATACGGGGAGGAGGCCGACGAGGTCCAGAACCGCTACCTGGCCAGGGACTACGAAGGCGCGGCCGCCGCCGTCCCGGCCGCGTTCGTCGACTCTACCGCGCTGCTCGGGCCACCGCCTCGACTCGCCGAGCGGATGGCCGAGTTCGCCGACGCGGGCGTCACCACGCTGGCGATCTCGCCGTTCGCTGAGACGACCGAGGAGAAGCTGCACGCGCTGCACACCGCGATGCAGGCCCTGCAGCAATCCGGCCACGCCTCATGAATCTGTTGCAGGCCATCGTCCTCGGGATCGTCCAGGGCCTCACCGAGTTCCTGCCGGTCTCCTCGACGGCCCACCTGCGCATAGTCCCGGCCCTGTTCGGCTGGCATTTCTACGGCGGGACGACCAATGATCCGGGCGCCCCGTTCACCGCGATCGTCCAGCTGGGCACGACCGCAGCGATCGTCATCTACTTCTGGCGCGAGTTGTTGCACGTCAGCGTGGCCTGGGTCCGCGGCCTGTATGACAAGTCGGTGCGCGGCTCGCTGGAGTGCCGGCTCGGCTGGTATCTCATCCTGGCGACGGTCCCGGTCGGCATCTTCGGGCTGGTCTTCAGCAAGCAGATCGAGACCGGCGCACGCAATCTCTGGCTCATCGCGAGCACCCTCATTGCCCTGGCGGTCGTCCTGTTCGCCGCCGAGAAGGTCGGCAAGCGCGATCGCGTGGAGGAGGAGATCAACACCCGGGACGCTGTCGTCGTCGGCACGATCCAGGCGCTGTCGCTGGTCCCCGGCGCGTCGCGATCCGGTGTCACGATCACCGCCGGTCTGTTCCGCGGGCTGACCCGCGAGGCCGCGGCGCGCTTCTCATTCCTGCTGTCGATCCCGGCGGTCGTCCTCTCCGGGGCGTACGAGGCCGTGCATTCCACCGGCGACACGCCCGGGGTCGGACTCACCGGAGTCGCGCTGATCTTCGCCTTCGTGGTCGGCCTCGCGTCGATTGCCTGGCTGATGCGCTGGCTGACCCGGCACAGCACGTTCGTGTTCATCTTCTACCGCATCGGCCTCGGCGTGCTGCTCATCGTGCTGCTCTCGACCGGCGTGCTCGACGCGACCGCGTAGATGTCGACACTGCTGCTGGTGCGGCACGGGCTCACCGCGATGACCGGTCCGGTGCTCGCCGGGCGCACGCCGGGGGTACACCTGGACGAGCGCGGGCACAAGCAGGCCGCCGCCGTGGCCGAGCGGATCGCCGTGCTGCCGCTGAACGCGATCGTCACCAGCCCGTTGGAGCGTTGCGTCGACACAGCCGAGTATCTGCTCTCGGGACGCGACCTCGAACTGCAGGTGGACGAGCGGATCATCGAATGCGGCTACGGCGACTGGACCGGCCGTCCGCTCAAGGAGCTCGCCCGCGAGCCGGTCTGGAAAGTCGTGCAGTCGCAGCCGTCCGCGGCGCGGTTCCCGAACGGCGAGTCGCTGTCGGAGGTCTCCGCGCGGGCCGTGTCGGCCGTCCGGGACTGGAATGCCCGCCTCGGCGAGGACGCCGTCTGGGTCGCGTGCAGCCACGGGGACGTGATCAAGGCGATCGTCGCCGACGCGCTCGGCCTGCACCTGGACCAGTTCCAGCGCATCGTCGTCGACCCGTGCTCGGTGTCGGTGATCCGCTACACCGACCAGCGTCCCTACGTCCTGCGCGCCAACGACACCGGCGGCGACCTCACCGGCTTCGTCGCGCCGAAGCGCAAGGGACGGCGTAGGCACGCGGCGGACGCCACGGTCGGCGGCGGTGCGGGCACCGGTTCGGTGTGACCGCCTAGAATCGCGGCATCATGGCGCGCCAGTTCTTCCTGTTCGAACGCCCCAGTCGGTTCGTCGCCGGGACAGTGGGCGAGCCGGGCGAGCGCGTCTTCTTCCTGCAGGCCACCGACGGCGCGCGGATCGTGTCCGTCGCGCTGGAAAAGCAGCAGGTCGCGGTGCTCGCCGACCGCCTCGAACAGCTGCTCGACGAGGTCGTGGCGCGTACCGGGACGGCGCTGCCCGCGACCGACGCCGACACCGAGGCGCTCGAACAGCCCATCGATGAGGAGTTCCGGGTCAGCGCCATGGGCCTGGCGTGGGACGGCGACGCCGGACTGGTCGTCATCGAGGCGCAGGCGCCGACGGAGGACACCGGGGTCGCCGAGCAGACCCTGCTCGAGGACGTCGAGGAGGGTCCGGACGCGCTTCGGGTGCGCATCGAACCCACCCGCGCCCGCGCGTTCGTGGAGCGCGCTCGCCGGGTGATCGCCGCCGGACGTCCGCCCTGCCCGTTGTGTGGCCAGCCGCTCGACCCGGCCGGGCACGTCTGCCCGCGGCAGAACGGCTACCACCGCGGCCCCCCGATCGATTCATGACCGAGCCCGCGGAGCTGACCCCGCCCGTCGAGATGGCGGTGGACGACGCGCTGGCGCTGCTCGAATGCGGCGAGATTTCTATCGAGGGCCGGCTCATGGACGCGTCCAACGCCACGCTCTATTGCGCGGTTACGGCGGACGGGGTCAGCGCGGCCTGCGTCTACAAGCCGGTCGCGGGGGAGCGGCCGCTATGGGACTTCCCGGACGGGACGCTCGCGGAGCGCGAGGTCGCCGCGTACACGGTATCGGCGGCCACCGGGTGGAACATCGTGCCGCCGACGGTGTACCGGGTCGGCCCGGTCGGGCCGGGCATGGTGCAGCTGTGGATCGGTGAGGACGAGGGCGTCGACCTGGTCCGCATGATCCGGCGCCGAGACCGCGATGAGCTGCGCCGCATGGCCGTGTTCGACGCGGTGATCAACAACGCCGACCGTAAGGGCGGGCACCTGCTGCCGACGCCGACCGGACACGTATACGGCGTCGATCACGGCGTGTGCTTCCACATCGAGGACAAGCTGCGCACCGTGCTGTGGCAGTGGGCCGGCAAGACGCTTCCGGAGGAAACGCAGCACACCCTAAAGGCGCTGCGCCGAGATCTGGACGGCCGGCTCGGTGCGCAACTGGGGTTGCTGATCACGGCATCCGAGGTGCGGCGCACGCGCGCGCGCGTCGATCGGCTGCTCTCGACGCGACGGCATCCGGAGCCGAATGACGGCTGGCCCGCAGTTCCCTGGCCGCCGATCTAGCCGTTCACTTCCGCGCGAGTCGCGGGACGCGATGGGGACGGGTGTTCAGGCGCTGGTCGCGAGCTCTTCCAGCCGCTGAAACGACGCGAGGATGCCGTTGCGGTTGCGGCGCGGGAACCCCGCCAGCCGGAGCAGGAACCTGTTCTTGGCCGGGCGGGCGTCCCACTGCTCGGTGACCAGGGTGGCACCCTCGACCGGCATGAACAGGTAGCGCCAGACGTGGCCATTGAAGTGCCGCCAGGCGATGACGTTTGGCTCGTCGAACTCCACGACCGTGTTGGTGATCTTGTAACGCGCGCCGACCTTCATGTCCATGCCGAACTTCGCGCCCATCGCGAGCCGCTGCGGGTTCCCGTCGAGCACCGCCCGCACGCTGCCCGAGCCGTCCAGCCGTGGATGCATCGCCGGGTCGGCGACGATGTCGAACAACCGCTGCTGGGCAGCAGGGATAGCCCGGCTCTCGGACACCAGGTAGTCGCTCATGGTTTCGAGTCTGCCCGATAGCGTGAGGCGCATGCACGCCTGGGCCACGGTTGCGGTCCCGTCACTGCCGGGCCACGGCGAGCGGCTCCGGCTGTTCGACACGGCCGCGGGAGAGGTGCGACCGACCGACCCGTCCGGGACGGCCCGCCTGTACGTGTGCGGCATCACGCCCTACGACGCTACGCATCTGGGCCACGCTGCCACCTATCTCGCCTTCGACCTGGCCCAGCGGGCCTGGCGCGACGGCGGGCACCGGGTTCACTACGTGCAGAATGTGACCGACGTCGACGACCCATTGCTCGAGCGCGCCACGCACACCGGCGAGAGCTGGATGGAGCTCGCCATGCGCGAGACCGACCTGTTCCGCGCCGATATGGCCGCCCTGCGGGTGCTGCCACCGGACGAGTTCATCGGCGCCGTCGAGTCCGTCCCGGAGATCACCGAGGCTATCGGGACGCTGCTCGAGCAGGGCGCGGCCTA
>JALZAI010000409.1 GCA_030948475.1 Actinomycetota bacterium | reverse complement strand
AGTATACGTCGCGAGGTTGACTAAGGAGCAACTCCATGACCGTCCATGGCCAGGAAGACACGTGAACAGCCGGCATGGACGCCCAATCAGATCGTCGCCTTCAACGTGAGCCGGGCCCGTCTGCTTCGCAGCTGGCCCCAAGAGCAGGCAGCTGAAGCTCTTGCGCCCTATCTCGGTGCCCGCCTGTCCGGGGCAAGCTTTTCAGCGCTCAAACGATCCGTCGCCGGCGGCCGCATCCGGGAGGTCAGCGCGGACGAGCTTCTCGTTCTCTCCCGCGCCTTCGAGGTGCCGATCGGCTGGTTCCTCACCCCCCCGCCAAGAGACGATGGGATTCGCCTCGCCGTCCCAGACAAGAAGGCCGGCGCCGATCCCGACATCCTGATCGACGCGATCCTCGGCACGGAGGAGACCCGCGGCGCCTGGAAGTCTGTGCTGCTCCAGTACCCGTCAATGAGGCATCGGGGCCGCCTCCGGCCGGACGGCACGATCGAACACCTCGGGCCGGTCGATCCCGACGTGCATCAGCGACTCGACCCGATCGCGCGAATGCGGGCTCGCCAGCTGGTGCGCGAGGAATTTGGAGACGTGGAGCAGGCGCGCACGGTGCTCGCGCGATGGATCGATGTACTCGGGGAACTCGACGATCCTCCGCCACCGGAAGCAGGGCGGCGGAAGTCCGGACGAAGCGGCACGAGGTAACAGGAGGAAGGTTCGTGAGAGGTCACGTCGCCAAGAAGGGCAACCGGTACTACGCCGTCGTGTACGAGGGCACAAACCCACGCACCGGTCGGTCCCGCCACCGGTGGTACGTCGGCGGGCCGACCCGAAAGGACGCTGAGCGGGTGCTCACTGCGCACATCAAGCGTCAGCACGACGGCGACTACCGAGCGCCTGATCGGATCACCCTCGGCACCTACCTGACCGAGCGGTGGCTGCCCACGAAGCGGGCCCAGCTGCGGCGGGCCACATTCGACTCCTACGAGCGCAATCTCCGCAACCACGCCATCCCGGCTATCGGAGCGATTCCCCTTCAGCGCCTGACGCCCGAAGACCTCGACTCGTTCTATGCGGACCTGCTTGCGTCGGGAAAGCGCGGCGGCCCCAAGGGGCTGAGCCCGAAGACCGTGCGCTACATCCACGGGATAATCCGGAAGGCGCTCGCTGACGCGCAGCGCAAGGGCACAGTGATCCGCAATGTCGCCGACCTGGCCGATCCGCCGAGGTTGAGCTCGGCGCCGGCGCGCCAGATGAAGGTGTGGTCGCCAGCCGAGCTGCTCCAGTTCCTCGGCGAGCTCGAGGGCCACCGGCTCTACCCGGCGTTCTACCTCGCCGCCAACACCGGGATGCGGCGCGGTGAAGTGCTCGGAGTTCGGTGGAGCGACATCGATCTGGACCGGGCGCGGCTCTCGGTGCAGCAAGCGGTCGTGAACGTTGCGTACGAGAACGAGATCGAGATCGCGGACGTGAAGACGGCCGCCGGCCGGCGCGTGATCCACCTGGACATCCGGACGATTGCTGTGTTGCGCACCTGGCGCAAGGCGCAACTGGAGGAGCGGATACTCACACCGGGCTCGGGCCCAACCCCGACGGGCTCGTGTTCGCCAGGCCCGACGGCTCGCCGACCCACCCCGACTACTTCAGCCAGTATTTCGATCGGCTCGTGGCGCGGTCGCCACTGCCTCGAATCCGGCTTCACGATCTGAGGCACACGCATGCGACGATCCTGCTCGCCTCTGGCACGCCCGTGAAGGTGGTGAGCGAGCGCCTCGGTCACGCCAGTCCGGCGTTCACGATGACCGTGTACCAACACGTCGTCCCCGGCATGCAAGCCGACGCCGCCCTGGCGTTCTCGCGAGCAGTCTTCGGCGACTGATTGCGGGGCCGGCAACGCTTGCCGTCCCGAGAAGTCCGCTATGGGGTGCAGAGGGCCCCGTCAGGCCACCGAGACTCCCGGGACGACCGCAGGTGCTAACAGCGCTCCCCAAACGCACCTGGGTGCAGCGCTGTGCGGGACAACGCGATAGGCACAGGTTCAGACCCCCGGGAAGCCACTGCTAGGCCCACGCCTGAAGTTGTTCCCCCAAGGCTGGCATGACCTTCTCCCGTCCCGGTGGCGGGGTGGTGCAGTTACCGTCGCGCAGTCGCATGAGAGGTGAGCATGAGGATCTCCAGGATCGTGATCTCGAATCACAAGCGCGTCGCTGACCTCGATGTGGAGGTTCGCGGCCACGCTGTGCTTGTTGGCCCTAACGCTGTCGGTAAATCGACGGTGCTACGGCTGATTGACTGCGTCCTCGGCGCGTCGTGGAGTCAGCTCGCAACATCGATCGATACGCACCAGCTCCGGGATGCGACAAAGCCGATGGTCGTCGAGGTGAGGCTTGAGGGACTCGACGCCGACGATATCGCCAACTTCGCGGACAAGGTTGAAGTCGGGACCGGCGCCGCGACGGGCAACCTTTGGCTCACTGTGCGGTTGGTCGCCGCCTTGTCGGCAGTCGATCCGGAGAGGGTCAACATCACGCGTGCGTTCGTGAAGCCGATGGTCGAGGACTCCGCAGCGAGCCGTCAGGATCTCCAAAAGATCGGCTGGGCGTTCTTGCCGGCGAGCCGCTCGCCCGACCGCGATCTCGGCAGTGGTCGCGCGAGCGCCGTGCGCTCACTGCTGCGTGCCGTGTCACTTGATCCCGCCGAGACGGAGGCCATTGAGGATGTCCTGGCTGATCTCAGTGCGGCCCTGAAGGCATCCCCAGCGCTCAGCAATCTCCGCGAGGAACTCGCAAACGAGTTGAGTGGACTGTTCCCCGAACCGATCGACAAGGACGAGGTCTCTGTCGATCTTCCGTCCTCGAAGACCGACGGACCCCTGAACGACGTCGATGTTCAAGTCGAGCGGGACGGCATGAAGGCACCACTGTCCGCTCAGTCGGACGGGTTGCGGTCGCTTGCCGTCGTTGCGATCCAGTTGCTAGCTCGCCGATCTGCGCGGATCCTCGCGATCGATGAGCCTGAGATCCACTTGCATCCCCGTGGCCAAGCCAACCTGGGACGGCTTCTCGCGGCTGCGCCCGGGCAACGACTCATCGCCACTCACGCCCCCTCTGTGCTGACCCGCTTTCCCCCTGGTCAGGCTGTCGCGGTAACAGTCAATGGCGCCCGCCAGCTATCAGCAGCCGCGTTTTCGGATGATCCCAAAGGACTCCAGCATTGGTGGGTGGACTCCTCCCTTGAGCCCCTCACGGCCGATCGCATCGTATTCGTAGAGGGCATCTCGGATCGCATCATCGTTCATGCCGTAGCGCGTCTTCTCGGTCTTGATCTCGACCGGAACGGGGTGACCGTCGTGTCGTTGAATGGCGCCCTGAACTTCAAGCCGGCAATCCGTCTCTTCGGTCCGACCGGCTTCGCTATCCGGCTGCTGGGGCTTGTGGACGAGAACGAGGTGTCGATTCCCGCGAATGCGCTGGGCGTGACCGTACCCGACCTCCCCGCGCACGACGTCCTGACGTGCCATACGGACCTTGAAGAGGAGTACGTGACGGCACTTGGAGTTGCTGAGACGATCTCGCTTCTGACCCGATCCGGTCTCTTCACCGACCATGGGATTAAGGCAGCCACCGGTGCTACGCCGCTGAGCTCGATCGCCCCTTCGGACCTGGCCGCGTACGTTCGGCGGAACCACAAGGTGGAAGCAGCGGCTGCGCTGGGCGAGGGATTGACATCCGCACATGCCGCGACGCTCACCACCGTGGTGGATCTCGTTCAGCGCGCCGTTGCGCCATGAGCCCTATGAATGCTGACGAGTGGTGTGACCTCGACTCATTGGCGGACACCCTCGTCATCGCACCGCCTGGGTGTGGCAAGACGGAATTACTGGCGCGACGTGCAGCGGCGTGCATCCAGCGTCAGCTTTTACCAGAAGGCCGAAAGATCCTCGCCCTCACTTTCACGAACAAGGCACGTGACAACCTCGCCTCGCGAATGACCGAACACGTCGGCCCGACATTCCGCCGACACGTCGTGGTGATCAACTTCCACGGCCTCGGGCTTCACCTCTACAACCGTCATCGATACGTGCTCAATGATCCCGTGCGTGAGCTGCTGCCCGACGATCGCGCTCTCCGTTCGATCGAGCGGCGGGCGTTCAAAGAGTTCAGCGTCCCCCGGGACGGCCAACAGGACGTACGTCTCTCGATCCGAGAGGCAAAGGGGGGCGCCTTCTCCGACGACGAAGTGATCTCGAGGATTGAGGCGAGTGGATCAGAAGCAGCGCTGTGGTACGAGCGCCAAATCCAATCGGAATCACGCATGGACCATGACGACGTCCTGAGGTTCGGCCTGCGGATCATCGAACACGAGGGCGTAGCAGCACTGTACGCCGAACGGTACGCATACTTGCTGGTCGACGAAGCTCAAGATCTCACGCGGGTCCAGTACAACATCATCGAGCCCATCGGACGTAGCTGCACGGTCTTCGCAGGAGATCGCGCCCAGGGTATCTACGCCTTCGCTGGCGCGGATCCTGAATGGGCGTTCGCACGCATCCACGACCGCAATCCGCTCCGAGTCCAGCTCGACAAGTCGTACCGGTCATCACCAGAGGTACTCGCGGTTGTGAGCGCCATCGCGGCCAAGCTGGATGCACCTGAACTGACCTCGGCTAACCCGGAGCGGTGGGCGGGCCGAGGGCGAACCTTATTGGTGGAGTTCGATGACCAGGTAGCGGAGGCCGCCTGGCTGATCGAGCAGATCGCCGCATGGCAGGAGCAGGCATTGGCCGAAGAACCGCCGCGGGAGATCACAATCGGCGTGCTCACGCGTATGAAGCCGGGTGGACGCCGAGACGTGTTTCTGGATCGCGCGAGGACCGCAGAGCTCGACGTCGAAACCTGGGAATATCCGCTTCATCGCCCAGAGGTGGTTCGCTTGCTCCGGGGACACCTTGACGCTGTACTCGCCACGGTGGCAGAGCCTGGCCGGCAAGTTGAGGAGCTTTATCTGCGGTGCTTCAGCGCGGTTCCCGCCGAGAACGCGTCCACACTGATCGACCTGCGAGACGCAGCGGACGAGTTGATGGACTCGATCCACGAGCTGGATCTACGAACACTCATTGACCGGATCCGGATCGGAAGTGACGTCGATGTGCCTGTAGGTCCGGGTGTCCACCTGCTGACCGGGCACACCGGGAAGGGCCAAGGATTCGACAAGGTGGTCATCCTGGGCTTCGAAGAAGGCCAGGTTCCTAGCTTCTTCGTGAAGGGGCTACCTGATGCCGCTCCGGAGGTCCGGGAGGAGCTCGCGCTATTGCACGTGATGGCGTCGCGAGCCAAGGAGGAGCTCGTGTTGACGATCTGCCGGACAACCAACGGCTATCGACAGCGGCCGTCGCGCTGGCTGCCGGTAATTGAGGACTACGTGGAGCGGGTGATGTGACGGCATCAGCCGAGTCACACCACGCCTACAGCCCGATCGGACCTGGGCAACCGGTCGGAGCTCGCTGGACCTTCACCAGCCTCTCGATCCAAGTGTGGTCCGTGGAGACATGGCGCATCGGCCGCTGACGGCGGCCGATACGCCCTGCGAGACGTGAGCCCGCCGGGGACAAGACGCCCTGAACAAGGCTGCATTTGGTGCGGAAGCAACCAATTGTCGGCGCCGGTCGAAAACTGCGCGCTTGTGCCGCTCGAAAAGTGCGCGGTGTAGTTGAGGGCTGAGCTTAGGTGTCTGACTCGGTTCGGATGCTGGGCAGGGTGTCGATGCCTCGGTTGCGAAGCCGGTAGCTGGCGCCTTTGAGGGTGAGGACTTCGGCGTGGTGAACGATCCGGTCGATCATCGCGGCGGCGACTGCTTGGTCGCCGAACACGCCGCCCCAGCCTGAGAACGGCAGGTTCGAGGTCAGGATCAGCGAGGCGTGTTCGTAGCGCGACGACACGAGCTGGAACACGAGGTTCGCGGCGTCTTGTTCGAAGGGGAGGTAGCCGACTTCGTCGATGATGATCAGCCCGTAGCGACGGAGCCGGGCGAGCTCACCAGGAAGGCGGCCGATTCGGTGGGCATCGGCGAGGCGCGCGACCCAATCGACGGCTGTGGCGAACAGCACCCGGTGGCCGTGGTGGGCGGCGACGACGCCGAGCCCGGTGGCGAGGTGGGTCTTGCCGGTGCCGGGCGGGCCCAGCAGGACAACGTTGCGGGCTTCGGCCAAGAACGCGCCGGAGGCGAGCGCGGCGATCTCCTGGCGCACGCCGGATTGGTGGTCCCAGTCGAAGTCGTCGAGGGTCTTGCGGGCCGGGAACCCCGCCCAGCGGATGCGTTGGGCGGCGCCGGACGCGTTGCGGGCCGAGACTTCGCGTTCGAGCACGGCGGCGAGGTAGTCCTCGTGAGTCCAGCCGGCATCGCGAGCCTGGTCGGCGAGCCGGGCGGCGGCTTCGGTGATCCGCGGCGCCTTCAATGCGGCGGCGAGGTAATGGATCTGTTTCACCGCGTCCGATGGTGATGCCTTGACGGCCATCACGCGACCCCCAGCCCATCGTCGAGCCCGAAGGCGCGGTCGTAGTCGGCCAAGTCACGCGCCAGCGGGCTGTCGTCTTCGCGTCCCCGCGGGCGGCCGAACTCTTCGCGCAACTGCTTGGCGGCTGCCACATGCGCCGGGTCGGTGACGGTCGTCTGGCGGGCCCACACGCGGGCGTGATCGGCAACGACCCGCCGGTCGTGGCACACCCGCACACGTTCGAGATCGGCGGTCACCGTGACCTGACGACCGATCGCGGCCGGATCGACGGAGTAGTCGTTGGAGTCGACGCGGACGTAGTAGTCGCGCCCGAGCCGAATCTGGTTCGCCCAGCCGAGCATGGGCGAGATCGGCGGCAGCGGCAACATCGCTTCCCGGTCGGCATCGACAAGATCGATCGGTCGGGCCTTGAGCGTACGTACCCGGCGACAGTTGGCCCGTTCCAACCAGTTGGCGAGCTGGACATTGAAGTCGGCCGGCGACGCGAACTCGCGACCCGGCATGAACGACGTCTCGAAGAACCCGTTGCGACGCTCGACGACGCCCTTCGACTCCGGATCACGCGGCTTGAGCTGATGAACCCTGGTCGCCAGAGTCCCGCAGAACTCGGCTACGCCGATGGCGAGCCGGCCGCGTTGGCCGATGCCGGTCTCGTTGTCCCAGATCAACCGGCGCGGCACGCGCCCGAACTGTTCGATCAGCGACCACGTGCCCAACAACAGATCAGGTGTCTGACGCGTCGGCACCATCGCTGCGCACATGAACCGCGAGTGCGCGGCCACGATCACCAGCACCGGCAGCGTCGCTGTCGTGCCGTCCTCGAGCGGAATCCGCTTGGGCGGGAACCACAAGTCGCACTGCGCAGCATCGCCCGGAGCCCACACCAACCGGTCAGCCGGGTCCGGTCGGCGATGCTCAGGTCGCAGCCGCGCCACGTTCTCACGAAACCACGACGACGACCCCGACCAGCCGACCCGCTCCGCGATCACCGTCGCCGGCATCTCCGGGAACTCGGCCAACAATGCCGACACGCGTTCCTTGAGCGGCGTGAACGCCGTCACCTCAACCGGCGGCCGCGCATACGTAGGTGGCTCGCTCGACGCCACCGCTCGTGCCACCGTGTTGCGCGAGATACCCAACCGCTCAGCAATCCGCGCCTTCGGCACCCCCTCCGCGGCCAACCCCCGAATCAACGCCCAGTTCTCCAAAGTGATCACACTCCAATCGTTGAGTGCTCACTTTTCGAGCGGCAGGGATGCTCAGTTTTCAGCCGGCACCGACA
>JALZAI010000399.1 GCA_030948475.1 Actinomycetota bacterium | reverse complement strand
GTCACCAGATGCAGCAGGGCCAGGCCGTAGGCCTCGGCGGCGTCAGCGTGCTCGACGCGCACCGGGTGGCCGGCCACCTCGAGCACAACCCGCCAGCCGCTGGACGCCGATTCGAGCCGGCGAAACGTCGCGCCCAGCCGCTCACGCAGTTGCGACTCGTTCGGCAGCCACACCGACTGCTGCATCTCGATGGAGTCGAGCGCCCACTCCACGGTGCCGTTGAAGCCGATCACCTGCTCACCCGGAAAGCTGTGCACCTCGACCGTCATGTCGCTGATGGTGAACACCTCGGCGTCCATGTCCCGGTCGGCCACAACGAAGCGATCGCCAGGCACCGGGTCCCAGCGCAATCCACCGTCGCGCAGCCGGCGCGCAAGTTCGACCGAGATCATCGCGTCGTCCAGGCTAGCGCGACACCCTTGCGGCGCCGGGTGAGCAGCTCCTCGGTTCCATAGGCTGGGCGCATGACCCTGTTCGAGCCGGATATCCCGGCGACGGCATCAGCGGGGTTCAATCCGTCCGCCCCGCTCGCCGCCCGGATGCGCCCGCGCACCCTCGACGAGGTGGTCGGGCAGGAACACCTGCTGGCCCCCGGCTCGCCGCTGCGCCGCCTGGTCGAGGGGGACGCGCCGCTGTCGCTGATCCTGTTCGGGGCACCCGGCACCGGCAAGACCACCCTCGCGCTGATCGTGTCGAGCGCGACCAACCGGCGCTTCGAGCAACTGTCCGCGATCAACGCCGGGGTGAAGGACGTCCGCGAGGTGATCGCCCGAGCCAAGACCGAACTGGCCCGCGGCGGTCGCCCGACCGTGCTGTTCATCGACGAGATCCACCGCTTCTCCAAGACCCAGCAGGACTCGCTGCTCGGCGCGGTCGAGGCCCGCCACGTCACCCTCGTCGCTGCCACGACGGAGAACCCGTTCTTCTCGATCGTCTCGCCGCTGCTCTCGCGCAGCCTGTTGCTCACCCTGCAACCATTGGACGACGACGACATCGCCGTCCTGGTCGACCGGGCGCTCGCCGACGAACGGGGCCTCGACGGACAGCTGAGCCTCGACCCGAACGCGCGTGCACACCTGCTGCGGATGTCCGGGGGCGACGCCCGCCGCGCGCTGACCGCGCTCGAAGCAGCCGCCGGAACAGCGCTGGCCGACGGGAGCACCAGCATCGACCTGGCCACGCTGGAGCAGGCTGTCGACACCGCGGCGGTGCGCTACGACCGCGACGGCGACCAGCACTACGACGTGATCAGCGCGTTCATCAAATCGATTCGCGGTTCGGACGCCGACGCTGCGGTGCACTACCTGGCGCGCATGATCGAGGCGGGGGAGGATCCCCGGTTCATCGCCCGCCGCCTGGTCGTGCACGCGTCCGAGGACGTCGGCCTGGCCGATCCCTCCGCGTTGCTCGCCGCTACCGCTGCGGCGCAGGCGGTGCAGCTGATCGGGATGCCCGAGGCGCGCATCAACCTGGCCCAGGCCACCATCCACCTGGCGCTCGCACCCAAGTCCAACGCGGTCATCAGCGCGATCGACGGGGCGCTCGCTGACGTGCGCGCCGGCAAGGCGGGCCCTGTCCCACCGGCGTTGCGCGACGGCCACTACCCGGGCGCCGCCAAGCTGGGGCACGCCGACAGGTACCGGTACCCGCACGACGTCCCCGAAGGCGTCGTCGAGCAGCAGTACCCACCGGACGAGCTCATCGGACGCGACTACTACCAGCCGGCACCGCACGGTGCCGAACGCCAGCTGGTCGAGCGACTGGCCAAACTGCGCGCCGCGATCCGCGGCGGCGGTGAAGCTGCAAACCCGCCACCGGTGACCGGATAGGGTCGACGGGTTGTTCCTGTGCCGATCATCAACGGAGGTCACCGGTGTCCGGAGGGGCCATTGCCGCGCTCATCGCGGCGGGCGCATTCGTCTTGCTCGTCCTGCTGCTGGCCGTACCGCTGCTCAAGCTGGGCCGCACCCTGGACGAGGCGACGCTGGCGATCCGCAAGACTCACGACGGCGTCGCGCCGCTGCTCGACGACGCGCAGGGCACGCTCACCCAGGTGAACGGGCAGCTGGTCCATGTCGACGGCATTGCGAAGAATGTCAACTCGATGACCACGAACATCGCCGCGCTGACTTCGGTGGTGTCGAGCACGCTCGGCAGCCCGCTGATCAAGGCGGCGGCGTTCAGCTACGGCGTCCGCAAGACGGTGCAGACCCGCCGGGACGCCGACGTGGTCCGCGATGCACGGCGCAAACACCGCGCCAACCGGAAGGCGGGCTGAGTAGTGCGCAGACTCTTCTGGCTCTCGATGGGCGTGACCATCGGCGCCCTCGTCGTCCGCAAGCTCCAGCAAGCTGCCGAGAAGCTGACGCCACGCAGCATGGCGGGCTCGTTCGGCGAGGCGCTCGCCGAACTCGGCCAGTCGATGCGCGGGTTCGGCGCGGACGTCCGGGCGGCAATGCACGAGCGCGAGGCCGAGCTGCGCGAGGGCGCCGGCCTGGACGGATCACTCGGCAAGATCGACGCGAGTGTCGACGGGAAGGTCGAAGGAACGGCGTGAAGTCCGCAGAAATCCGGCGGCGGTTCCTGGGGTACTTCGAGGCGAACGGCCACACGGTGGTACCCAGCGTCCCATTGCCCTTCGAGGATCCGAACCTGTTGTTCGTCAACGCCGGCATGGTGCAGTTCGTGCCGTACTTCGTCGGGCAGCAAAGTCCGCCGTGGCCGCGCGCGACGAGCATCCAGAAGTGCATCCGTACCCAGGACATCGACGAGGTCGGCAAGACCACACGGCACGGCACATTCTTCCAGATGAACGGCAACTTCAGCTTCGGCGACTACTTCAAGGACGGCGGGATCCGCCTCGCCTGGGAGCTGTCGACCAAACCGATCGCCGACGGTGGCTTCGGCCTGGACGGCGAGCGGATCTGGGCCACCGTGTACCTCGACGACGACGAGGCCATCGACATCTGGCACAAAACCATCGGGCTGCCGCTGGAGCGCATCGTCCGTCGCGGCATGGACGACAACTTCTGGTCGATGGGCATCCCGGGCCCGTGCGGGCCGTGCAGCGAGTTGTACTACGACCGCGGCCCGGACTACGGCGCGAAGGGTGGCCCGGAGGTCGACGAGGACCGCTATATGGAGTTCTGGAACCTCGTCTTCATGCAGCACGAGCGCGGCGCCAACACTGGTCCGGCCAAGTCCGACTTCCCGATCCTGGGCGAGCTACCCGCGAAGAACATCGACACCGGGATGGGCATGGAACGCGTCGCGACGCTCCTGCAGGGCGTCGACAACCTGTACGAGATCGACCAGACGCGTCCGATCCTGACCCGTGCTGCTGAGCTGTCCGGCAAGCTCTACGGCGCCCGCTCGGGGCACGCGGCCAGCCAGACCCACCCCGACGACGTGCGGCTGCGGGTGATCGCCGACCACGTCCGCTCGGCATTGATGCTCATCGGCGACGGTGTGCGGCCCGGCAACGAGGGACGCGGCTACGTGCTGCGCCGAATCCTGCGCCGAGCGATTCGCTCGATGCGGCTGCTCGGGTACGAGGATCCCGCGCTGCCCGAGCTGCTGCCCGTCGCGCGGGACTGCATGGCGCCGTCCTACCCCGAGCTCGCGAGCGATTTCGAGCGCATCTCCAGCTACGCCTACGGCGAGGAGGAGGCGTTCCGGCACACCCTGCGCGCCGGCACGACGATCCTGGACAACGCGGTCGTCGCCATTCGAGGCGCGGGCAGCACGGTGCTGCCCGGCGAAAGGGCGTTTCAGCTGCACGACACGTTCGGCTTCCCGATCGAGCTCACCGTCGAGATGGCCGCCGAGCAGGGCATTGACATCGACGAGGACGGCTTTCGCCGGCTGATGGCCGAGCAGCGCGCCCGCGCCAAGGCTGACGCCCGCGAGAAAAAGACGGGGCACATCGACCTGTCGATCTATCGGGCGGCGCGCGACTCCGGCGCGGTCGACTTCACCGGCTACACCGAGGTGGTGCGCGAGTCCACGGTTACCGCGCTCATCGGCCCAGCCGGGGTGTTGGCCGCCGCGCACGAGGGGGACGAGGTCGAGGTCGTGCTCGACGTCACTCCGTTCTACGCTGAGGGTGGCGGCCAGCAGCCCGACCAGGGACGCATCTCGATCAACGCTCCCGACCGCGAGGCGGAGTTGACCGTCGTCGATGTGCAACAACCACTGCCCGGGTTGATCGCGCATCGCGCGACCGTCCTGTCCGGCGAGGTGCGTCCCGGCGACCTCGCCCTTGCCCGCGTGGACATCGAGCGACGGGCCTCGGTTTCGCGAAGCCACTCCGCGACGCACCTGCTGCACGCCGGGCTGCGCAAGGCCCTCGGCGACTCCGCGGCACAGGCCGGATCCCTGAACGCCCCCGGGCGGCTACGCTTCGACTTCACCACGCCCTCGGCCGTCCCGCACAGCGTGCTCGGCGACGTCGAGGACGAGATCAACGACGTACTGCTGCGCGACCTCGCGGTGCGCTGGTTCGTCACCGATCAGGACGAGGCGCGCCGGCTCGGCGCGATCGCCATGTTCGGCGAGAAGTACGGCGATCGGGTGCGCATCGTCGAGATCGGCGACTACTCGCGCGAGCTCTGCGGCGGTACCCACGTCGCGCGCAGCTCGGTCATCGGCATGGTGAAGCTGCTCGGTGAGGCGTCTATCGGCTCCGGAGTGCGCCGCGTCGAGGCGCTGGTCGGGCTGGACGCCTTCCGCTACCTGGCGCGCGAGCACGTCCTGGTGCAGGCGCTCGCCGGGGAGTTCAAGGCGCAGCCGGACGAGCTGCCCGAGCGAATCAACGGCGTCCTCGAGCGGCTCAAGTCCGCCGAGCGGGAGCTAGGTCGGCTTCGGGGCGCGCAGGTGCTCGCGAGTGCGGCCGCCTTGGCCGCGAGCGCCGAGGACGTTGCCGGGGTCCAGCTGGTGGCCGCCGAGGCACCCGCCGACGTGGGCGGCAACGATCTGCGCTCGCTGGCGATGGACGTCCGCGGACGGCTACGGCACGCCGACCCGGCAGTCGTGCTGCTCGCTTCGCCCGCAGACGGCGGCATCAGCTTCGTCGCGTCCGTCAACGACGCCGGACGGTCGGCCGGGCTCGCCGCCGGAGAGGTAGTCCGCGCATTCGCACCGGTGCTGGGCGCCCGTGGCGGAGGCAAGGCGGATCTCGCCCAGGGAGCCGGCGGGAACGCGGCCAAGCTGGGCGATGCATTTGCCGCAGTTCGGGCGCACCTGTCGGCGCGCTGAGTCGCGGTGGGTGTCTGGCTCGGCGTGGACGTGGGGACGGTGCGGGTCGGGGTCGCGCGCAGCGACCCGGACGGCATCCTCGCGATCCCGCTGACCACTCTCGCCCGTGATGAGACGGGCAATCGAGACGTCGTCGAGCTCGCCGACCTGGTCACCGAGTGGCAGGCCGAGGGAGTCGTCGTGGGACTGCCGCGAACGCTGCGCGGGCGCGAGGGGACAGCCGCCGAGCTGGCCCGCGAGTACGGCGCGCTGCTGGCCGAGCGGATTGTCCCGGTTCCGGTGCGCCATGTGGACGAACGCCTCACGACCGTCTCGGCTCAGCGTAAGCTCCGGCAGGGCGGGATCCGTGGCAGCAAAGCCACTCGGGCCGTGATCGATCAGGCCGCGGCGGTGGAGCTGCTGCAACACTGGCTGGAGACTCGGCGACCCAACCGGTGAGCGTCGAGCTGTTAGGGCAGTGAGCGAGAGAAACGGAGTTCGCAGGCGTGACCCAACGCGAGCGTGAGTCGCTCACCGATGCCGACCCGCATAGCCTGCTCTTCGGCACCGACGACGACTACGCCGGCGAGCCTGCCGTGGCGCCGCGCCTCACCCGGGCTGACCGCCGCGTCGAACATCCGAATCCGCACCGCCGGCACCGCCGCAGGGGGCGTCTGGTCGTCCTCCTGGCGGTGGTGCTCGTGGCCGCAGTCGCCGTCCTCATCGTGCCTCGCTTGATCGACTACTTCCGGACCAAGGATTACTCGGGCAACGGCTCCGGCTCGGTGCGCATCACCGTCCACCCGAACGACTCGGCATCCGATATCGGGAACACCCTGTTCCACGCCGGCGTCGTCGCCAGCGTTGGCGCGTTCAAAAACGCCGCATCCGCGAACTCGAAGGCGCAGAACATCCAGCCGGGCACCTACATCCTGCGCCGACACATGTCCGGCAAAAGCGCCCTCGCGTTGTTGCTCGACCCCAGGGCACGCGACACGGTGAACGACGTGGTGGTCACCGAAGGCGCGACCGTTGTCGATGTCGAGAAGGGCCTGGTGAAGGTTCTCGGGTCCGGTAAGCGGGCCGCGATCGTGCGGGCGATCGAGAACACCTCCGCGCTGGGCCTGCCGATCGACTACCGGACCGGGACCCGCTCGCCGGTCTCGCCGGAGGGTTTCCTCTACCCGGCCACGTACACGATCGACCCCGCCGCGGCTCCGCGCGACATCCTGCAGACCATGGTCACCAGGTTCACCGCCCAGGACCGCGGAACCGGGTTCACCGATGCCGCCAAGCAGCTGGGCAGCACCCCGTATCAGGCGCTTATCATCGCCTCGATCGCGCAGGCCGAGGCCAAGTACGCGGCCGACCTGCCCAAGGTCGCGCGGGTGATCCTGAACCGGATCAAGGCCCGCAAGCCGCTACAGATCGACGCCACTAGCGCGTACGCCCCGAAGCTGAAGGGCCTGGACCCGAGCAAGGTCATCTACGCCGATGTCAAGGGTCCGTACAACACCTACAACCACACCGGGCTGCCGCCGACTCCGATCGACAACCCGGGTTCGCAAGCGATGGACGCCGCAGTTCACCCAGCGACGGGCAACTGGCTCTACTACGTCAACCGCGACCAGGCGGGGCACTTGTTCTTTACCTCCCGCGAGAAACAGTTCGTCGTCGCGGCCGCGAGGTGCAAGAAGAACCACTGGGGCTGTGGCTGACCCTGCCCGCGTGCGGCATGCCGGTGTGCTCGGGCGCCCGATCGCGCATTCGCTCTCGCCGGTGCTGCACCGCGCGGCCTACGCGGCGCTCGGCCTGAGCTGGACGTACCAGGCCATCGATTGCGGCGTGGCCGAGCTTGCCGACGCCCTCGCCGAGCGGGCCGACTGGGCGGGCTTCTCGTGCACGATGCCGCTGAAACGCGCGCTGCTGGACGTTGCAATCGAGGTGCGCCCGCTGGCTGCGGCGGTCGGCGCGGCGAACACGCTGCTGCCGCTGGTCGGTGGCGGATGGATCGCCGAGAACACCGACGTGATCGGCATCGTCCGGACGGTGCGCGAGGCGGCGATCACTGCGGGATCTGTCACCATCCTTGGCGCAGGCGGCACGGCTCAGGCGGCGGTGGCCGCCCTGCCGCAACTCGGTGTGACCACATGCGAAGTGCTGGTGCGCAACGTGGCCCG
>JALZAI010000390.1 GCA_030948475.1 Actinomycetota bacterium | reverse complement strand
AACGTCTGGGGCGCACTGCACCTCGCCCGCGAGATGCTCGAGGCGGACGAGCCGGGCAGCATCGTCACGTTGCTCTGCGACGGCGGCGAGCGCTACGGCCGGACCTGCTTCGACGACGCGTGGGTGGGGCGCGCGGGTCTCGATCTCGTCCCTGACCTGGCAGTACTGAACGAGTTGCTGCGCTGACGCCGCTCCGGTGGTAGAAGTCGATCATGGAAGGCATCTGTTCACTTGGTTGACGCGCGTCGCTAGTCTCCCGTGGTGCTGTCATCTTCGCGTGGGACGCCCGTCCGCGTCGCCGTGGCGATCGTCTCGCTGTTGCTGGGGCTGGTGTGCCTGGGGTTCTGGCGAGTACTCAGCGGTGCCGAGAAGCTGCCCTACGCCGACGGTGCGACGCCGCCGTCGACCGTCAAGCTCAGCCAAGGTAAGTCTTACTCGCTGGCCGTCCCGGGCGGGGTACCGGCCCTTCAGGCGCGCGGCGCGCCGGGCGGATCCGGAGGGACGATCACGCCGAGTTGCGTGTGGTCGATCGGGAACTCAGATGTCCAGTCGCTCACGATCTCGACCGAGTCCGTCGACACCAAGGCCGTGAACACCTTCGCGCACTTCGACGCACCTGCCAGCGGACGGCTGCACATCAGCTGCTCGAACTGGGGCACCGTATTCGTCCCGGACTCCGACGACCGTCAGTCCGACCTGGCGTTCTGGTATCTCGTGCTGTCGGTGCTGTTCCTGTCGATCGGCCTGCCGCTCACGCTCGCCGTGCTGCGCCGGGCTATCGCTGCGAGATCCGTTCTGGTGGACTGAGCGAGGGGTGCCCGGTACCGAGGAGGCGGGGCGCATGCGAATCATCTCCGAGCAGTCGATCACGTCGACGCCCGCTGACCCGGCGCAGTTCACCGGACGTGTCTGGCGCACCGACTTCATCTCACCCGCGGACGCCCGCGGGCTCGCCGGAGTCCGGTTCCTGTACGAGCCGGGAGCGCGCTCGTTCTGGCACGTGCACGAATGCGAGCAGGCGATCATCGCCGTCGTCGGCAGTGGGCTGGTGTTCTGGGAGGGCCTCGATACCGCCAGGTCACTGCAGGCCGGCGACTGGTGGCACGTCGAGCCAGGCGTCGCGCACTGGCACGGCGCCGGGCCGGCGACCCTGTTCGCGCACCTGGCCGTCACCGCCGGAGGCAAGACCACTTGGCTGCGCGCGGTATCGGACGCCGACTATCAACGACGACCCGGGCATCGCGCCGCAACCTAGCGAATCGAACGCGATCGCTGCGCACCGTGCATCCGGGCGCCTGCACCCGCGCGTGTTTCTCGATGACGCGATCGACCGAGGTGGGACATTGCGTGCCGATTTATTTCTAATGTCGGATGTTTAAGGTATGTTAAGACACGCCAGCTCCGGGCGCTCCCCGTGCCCGCCCATCCTCGACGACGGCGTGCCGCAACGCCGCAACGCAATGCGGCCTGCCGTGACCTATCCAGCCGTCCCCCCGCCGGTTGCGAGTACCACCCCCCGCAGTTCCAAGGAGTCCCCGCATGCGAACCCCACAATTTCACCGCCCCCGCCGACTGTCGGTGCTCATCGCCGTTCTGGTCACTACCGGTGCTCTCGGTGCCATCGTCAGCACCGCCGTAGCCGCTCCATCGTTGCCCACACCGTCTCGCGCGAGCCAGGTCACGTCCACGCCGTTGCTCGCTGACGCCGGCACCGAATCGGACCAGCCGAATCTCAATGCCGGCGCGTCCAACTACCTGAGCATGGACGCTTCTCCCGCGCGGTCCGGGTACTACCGGTTCCAGGTGAGCGTGCCGGCCGGCGCCATTGTCACCTCGGCGCTGTTCTCGTGCGTCCCCGGTTCGTCCAACACGGTCGGTCTGAGCGTGTATTCGGCGCCCGAGTCGTGGACCGAGATGGGGCTCACCTGGGCCAACGAACCGGCGTCCGGACCGGCTCTGGGTTCCTCCGGTGCGGTGACCGGCGGGCTGCGCACCCGTCCGGTCGATGTCACGTCCGCGATTCACGGGGCGGGCACGTACACCCTCGTCACCAAGACCTCGTCATCGGTGCGCTGGTCGTGCCTGTCGAAGGAGAACTCGACAGCCAACGCGGCCACGCTGACGGTCGGCACGTCTGCCACATCGGGTTCACCGAGCCCGTCGCCGAGCAGCACTGCGCCGTCCACGACCCCTGCTCCGTCTACCAGCGCTCCTCGGTCCACCAGCTCGGCTCCGTCCACGAGCACGTCGCCCCCGCCGAGCGGCCACAAGGTTCTGGTCATCCCGCTCGAGAACCACAGTCAGGCCGAGGCGCTGTCGCAGATGCCGCACCTGAGCTCGTTTGCCGCGACCTACGGGCAGGCAACGAACTACTACGCCATAGGTCACCCGAGCCTGCCCAACTACCTCGCGATCTGGGGCGGGAGCACGTTCGGCATCACCAACGACTGTTCGGTCAGCAGTGGATGTAGTGCGACCGCGCCGTCGGTGTTCGGGCAGACGATCGCGGCAGGCGAGACGGCCAAGGCATATCAGGAGTCGATGTCGGGCAACTGCCAGACGGGCGGCTCGGGAAGCTACGCGCCGCGCCACGGTCCGTGGCCCTACTGGCAGATCGGCGTCGAGCGCTATGCCTGCGATGCCTACGACGTGCCGAGCGGGACGACGACGAGCGGTGCGCTGGCGAACGATGTTGCAGGCGCGAAGCTGCCGGTGACCGGAGAGCTGACACCGAATCTCTGCAACGACGCGCACGATTGCTCGTTGCGCAGCGCGGACAGCTGGCTCGGCGCATGGCTGCCGAAGATCATGTCCGGCGCGGACTACACGTCCGGGCGCCTGACCGTGATCATCATGTTCGACGAGGACGATTCCAGCCAGCAGAACAAGGTCGCCTTCGTGGTCATCGACCCGCAGCTGCACGGAAAGACGGTCTCCGGCACCTTCAATCACTACAGCCTGACGCGCTGGCTGGACGATAATGCCAACGTCTCCAGACTGCGCAACGCTGCAGGCGCACCCGACCTGCGGGCCGCATTCGGCCTCTGAAACCGGGAGAGCGAATCGGCTAAGGGATAGGCGATCACAAGATCAGGTGCCGCGACGCGGCACCTGATCTTGTGGCGTCCGCTGCATCGCTGGTGCTCGGGATCCTCTGAATTCGGGGCACCGGCTCACTGTTGGTCGTCACCCTCGGCGAGGTCGCACGCAGCCAGCTCAAGCGGGCTCGCATCGGGCTACCGTAGGCGACGTCGTCGAGGCCAGGAGGCACGAGTTGTTCAGCTCGCCCGCCGATGCGCGGCAGCGGTTGGCGCGTGCCGGGTACCTGGCCGATGCCGCAACTGCGACCACGGTGTTCCTGGCCGCGCGGCTGGAGCGTCCGCTGCTGGTCGAGGGGCCGGCCGGTGTCGGCAAGACCGAACTCGCGAAAGCGGTCGCAAGCGCGAGCGAGGCCGAACTGATGAGGCTGCAGTGCTACGAGGGTCTGGACGAGTCGCGCGCGCTCTACGAGTGGAACTACAAGAAGCAGTTGCTGCGCATCCAGGCCGCGCCCAGCGACCAGGCTTGGGAGCAGACTCACGACGACATCTTCACCGAGGAGTTCCTGCTCACCAGGCCGCTGCTCGGCGCGATCCGCCGCAGCGAGGCGACCGTGCTGCTGGTCGACGAGATCGACAAGACCGACGTCGAGGTCGAGGCGCTGCTGCTGGAAGTGCTCTCGGACTTCCAGGTGTCGATACCCGAACTCGGCACTATCCGTGCGATTCGTCGTCCCTTCGTCGTCCTGACCTCGAACGCGACTCGAGAGCTGTCCGAGGCGCTTAAGCGGCGCTGCCTCTACCTGTATCTCGACTACCCGGCACCGGATCGCGAGCGTGACATCCTGCTCGAGCGGGTGCCGGGTATCGAGCACGACCTGGCCGAGCAGATCGCCCGCGCCGCGGCGACGTTGCGCAGCCTTGACTTCAAGAAGCTGCCGTCGCTGGCCGAAAGCATCGACTGGGCAAGGACGCTGCTCGTTCTCGGCATCGACACCTTGGACGAAACCGCGACGGCCGTCACACTGGGCGTCGTGCTCAAGCACTCCGCCGACCATGCCCGGGCCATCAAGGAACTCGACCTCCCGGCAATCGCGGACTGAACCGATGGCGCTGCTGGAACGGCACGTGGAATTCGTGTCCGCGCTTCGGCGGGCCGGGCTGACCGTGTCGGTCGCCGAGGACCTCGACGCCGCGTCAGCACTCAAGGTCGTAGACATGATCGACCGCGAGCAGCTGCGCGCCACCTACGCCGCCGCCCTCATGAAGCGCCAGGCGCACCGCGCGGCGTTCGACACCGTCTTCGACCTGTACTTCCCGCGTGTCCAGGGTGCGCGGGCTGAGGACGCGCCCGAGCCGCCGTCCGATCGCATGTCGCCGGAGCTGGTGCGGTACCGCGAGCAGCTGCACGAGGTGCTGCTTATCGGCGATGAGACGGGCCTGGCCCGGCTCGCCCGCGCCGGTGTGGGCCGGTTCGGTGCCGTCCCGGGGACCACGTCCGGCGCGCAGAGCTGGTCGCGCTATGCGGCGCTGAACCGCATCTCCCCACAGACACTGCTGGCCGGCTTGCTGGAACAGGCTCTGTTCGGCCAGGTTCGCGGCGGGTTCGCCGAGCGATCCGCGCGCACCACGTTCACCCGGCGGATCGCGCGCTTCGAGCAACTGCTCGACACCGAGGTGCAACGCCGGCAGGCCGAGCTGACCGGAGTCGAGCGGATGGCGCGCAGCGCCGTCCGTCCGAGCATCGACCGGCTCGACCTGCTCAGCGCGACGCGTGCTGATCTCGCCGCTATCCGGCGCGAGATCGAACCGCTGGCGCGGCGCCTAGCTGCACGGCTGGCGGTCGAGCAGCGGCGTGGCAGGCGCGGGCAGCTCGACTTCCGCCGGACGATCCGCGCTTCGTTGTCCTCAGGTGGCGTTCCGGTGGAGACGGTGCACCGGCCACGCCGGCCCAAGAAGACCGATCTGGTGATTCTTTGCGACGTCAGTGAATCGGTGACCTCGTTCGCGCACTTCACGCTGCTGCTGGTCTACGCGTTGCGCCAGCAGTTCACTCGGGTGCGGGTCTTTGCCTTCATCGACGAGCTGGACGAGGTCACCGACCTGTTCCGTCCGGGCACCGACGTCGTCGAGGCGGTGACCCGGCTCGCGTCCGCGGCGCACGTGCGTGGCTGGTACGGCCGGACGGACTACGGTCGGGCTTTCGGCCTGTTCGGCGAGCGTCATCTAGACGCGATCACAGCACGCACTTCGCTTCTCCTGCTCGGCGATGCACGGTCGAACTATGGCGATCCGGCGCTGCCGGCGCTGCGCAGGATGGCCGATCGGGCGAGGTGCTCGTACTGGCTCAATCCGGAGCGGCGCAGCGCGTGGGACACCGGCGACTCGGTTGCCGCGGAGCTCGGCGCGATCGTGCCGATGCTGGAATGCCGCAACCTCGCGCAGCTGGGCGAGTTCGTCCGCGACCTGGTCTGAGCGGCCCAGACGGAGGACTGCTCTGGCGCCGATCGAGAGTGTGGTCCTAGGTTTGGCGATGCTGTCAGCGTTTGGACGACGTCGTCCCCGAGTGGTGGTGAGGTGAACCGTGCCCCGACAAGCGCACTTGGTGGGCAGCCTGCCCGGTGAACACGCCCCTCGAGGCAATGATGGCGGCCCTGGATGTGCTCGGCCCGTACTTGCGCACCTTGCCCGACGGAGAGACCGGCGAGCGCCGCAACTGGATAATCTCGATCGTCGAGGGCCTGCGCGCCCACCCCGATCTCGAGCTGCGCAAGCCGGGCGACTGGTCCGATTACGACAAGACGCCACAGCTGCGCGTTCGTCGCGGCCGGCGCCTTTACGGCGCGACGCTGGACTTCGGACATGTCGCCGCCGTTACCCACACCTACCCCCATTTCGAGCAGGCACGAGCTGCCGCCGGACGAGCGGATCTGGGCTTTCAGCAAGGCGTTCCCGGCGACTTCGACCTGGCGATGTTCACCCTCGGCCCGGTAGGTGCGCTGCGCCACCGCCGCGCGTTCACCGAGGCGACGCTCGCCGAGATCCGCGACGTCGGCCGCATCGCCGGGCCGCAGTGCCTGTTCCAGATCGAGGTGCCCGCCGAACTCGTGCTGCTGGCCAAGGCGCCTGCGGCCACCCGGGCCACGTTGGCGGCGCTGTTGGCGCGGACGATCACCGGCCTAGCGTCGGCCGCCCCGGAAGGCACCAGGTTCGCGGTACACCTGTGCCTGGGCGACATGAACAACCGCGCCTTCGGCACGATGACCGACGTCGCACCGCTCGTGTCGCTCGCGAACGCCGTCCTGAGTTCGTGGCCTGACGATCGTCCGTTGGACGTTATACACGCGCCATTCGCGGCAGCCGACCACCCCGCGACGACCGACCCAGGTTTCTACACTCCGCTGCGAAAGTTGCGCCTGCCGAGAGATGTGCGCTTCGCCGCCGGCTTCGCACACGAGTCGCAGAGTCTGGACCAGCAGCGACACATCCGGACGATCATCGACGAGCACCTGGACCGCGCGGTTGTCATTGCCTCGGCCTGCGGCCTCGGGCGGCGCTCAGCGTCGGCCGCACGCGCGGTGCTGGAGCGCACCGCCGAGCTTTGCGAGGACTGAGCGTCGGTCAGGTGGACGAGGCCCAGGCGCGGCAGGCGCTCGCGACGATCCACGCGTCGCCGACCGTGAGCCCAGCCCGCTGCAGCAGGCCGTGCGCCGGGCCGGCCAGGCTCGCGATCAGGCAGATCGCGCAGACCGCCCCGGCCGAAACCGAATACCGCGCCCATCGGCGCCGGCCGCACCGGGCGAACGAGCGGGCCGCGAAAAGTGGTGCGGCGGCCAGGGTCGCGTAGCCGATCCCGGCGAACCCGGCATGGACGGTGTCTGAGACGCCGCCCAGCGGAAACGCGGCGACGCCGAGCGTGGCGACTCCGGTACCGGCGACGAGGACTCGCGACGTTCGCGGCAGCGGGGCGTCCGCTGCCGCGAACCCGCACAGCGCGAGCCCGTACCCGACGAAGCCGACCGTCATCGCCGGGCGGGTCGACGTCGCGATTCGCGCCAGCTGGCTGATCGCGTCCTCGACCGCGGAGTAACCCGGCCGGGTCGCGCCCAGGGTTGCCCACATCGTGACGAAGAAGCCCGGGCCCAACACGCCGGCTGCCGCCGCGAGCCGATTCGAGCGCACGTTAGCGCACCTCGATACGAGCCTTATGCCCGCTGGACCGGGCCAGCCGCGCGTCGCGCGTCAGCAACGGGCACTCCAATGCTTCGGCCAGGACGACATATGCCGCGTCGTAGGCGGAGATGTTGTGGCGCAGTTGAAACGCGCGCCGTCGCAAGGCGTCCGCCGACGGCCAGCGCCGAATGGGCAGGTCGTCGAAGTCGCCCAGCAGGTCTTGCGCCCTGGTCGTGCTCAGCTGCCTGGCCAGGGTAAGCCCGCGCAGCGCGGAGACGACCTCGAAGTCGAGCAGGGTGGGGGTATGCAAGTCCTCGGCCGCGAGGTAGGTACGCAGGTCGTCGGTGCCCGCCACGCCAGTCAGTGCATCGACGATCGCTGCGCTGTCCACCACGATCACGTGCCGGACCGCTTGTGCCACCTCTGCTCGCGCTCCGAGCGGGCCGCGTCGAGCACCTCGACCGCAGATACCCGGCTGCGCTCGGTGCGGCGCGCGGCTCGCTCGAGGACCTCGCCGACCGTGGGCCGTGCTGCCTCCCGGGAGATCAGGTCAAGCAGGTAGGCGTTGAGCGACTCGCCACGCGCAGCGGCACGAGTCTTCAGCGCCCGCCGCACATCATCGGGCACATTTCTGATCTGCACCATCGAACTCATCAATACATAGTAGCTGCATCATCATACAAAGCGCCTGCGTACGTGGTGGAGATCCGCCGACGATCTGGTGCCGTGATCAGGTGCCGCTGACCGGTAGCGGACGGGTGGGACGGGGCTGGCGACGACGATCGAGCTAGCCGCGTGACGCCATAGGGGTTGGACGACCCAGGAAC
>JALZAI010000441.1 GCA_030948475.1 Actinomycetota bacterium | reverse complement strand
CGCCCGGTTGCGCGATGGCGGGCGCGCCCGAAGCGGTCGTGGCCCCCGCCGACCGCCGTGGACAGGCCAGCCGCCGAGCGAGGAATTGACCCGCGATCGCCGCATGATCATGCACAACACATGCGCGTCCATGTTCACTCATATGCCGTGCTGCGGAATGTCGTCTGCTCCCGCACGCCCGACGTCGGTTCAGCCCCGCGAACCGAACGAGCTGGCCGCACATGCGCCACCAGATCGCCGCTGCGCCCTCCTTCAGCTCGACCCGCTCGATGGCCGTCGTCTCGAAGGGCGCGCCATACGCTGGCGTTGCGCACGCCGTTCTCCGTTCCCCGGCTCCTGACCCTTGACAAGCCAGAAACCTAGACGGGACCGGCGTGTTGCTCACTCAGCCACGATCAAGACACCCACGGATGGGTCAGAAGAGCCGCAAATCCGGGCCTTACGAGTGGAGCGGGCGACGGGAATCGAACCCGCGTCGTCAGTTTGAAGATAGATTTTCTGCCTCGTTTGTCGTTGTTGGCAGAGCAGTGAATCCGATTGCAGCCCCCGTTTTACAAGGGTTAGCAGCTCTTCGGTGCGTTGGCTGCAAACGGCTGCCGACGGACTGTCTTGAAAATTTCGCGGACTTTCTGCGGACTAGCGAAGATCAACTTTAGCTCGGTTAGCTCCGGTTACCGCTCCCGGGTGTCAATTCAGCGTGGCCCTCGTGCAGGCCGACACGTACGCGGCCAAGCACACATCTTCCAGCGCGGCGAGCTCGGCCGCCGAACGGGTTGGACGGTCAAGCGTCGAGGCGGTCCCGGCTGGCGCGCAACAGCACCAGTAGTCCGGCGGCGATCGCGACGCTCCACGTGGCCGAGGTGCGTCCCCAGTGATCGTCGGCGCTGAGGGGGAGCAGCGGGACCCAGCGGGCGAAAGGGTCGGCCACGCTGAGACCGACGACGACGAGCGCAATCGTCGACCCGACGAGCTCGCCGGGTGTCGCGCGGAAGCGGCGTACGGTCGCCGCCGCGGCGACGGAGACGACGATGAGGCCGACGGCCTGCAGGCACAGCCGCCCGAACGGCGTCGAGGCGTCGCTCAGGCGCATGAGAGCGAGCGCGAGGGCACTGACGGCGAGGGGCGCCGCGACTACGCTGGCCCGCACCAGGTTGCGCACCTTGAGGCTGTACGGCGCCGCGTCGACGACCGCGGCGCCCGGCTCGTCGAACACGAAGGCGGCGGCCGCGGCGAGCAGGGCGAAGCCGACGCCGATAAGTCGAACGCCGAGCCAGGAACTCGGGACTGCGGCGGCGACGCCGAGCAGGGTTCCGCCGCCAGCTGTCATGCACAGCAGCGGCGGCCACGGCACGCCTCGAAACAGGCCGCGCTTCACCTCATCTCGCTGCGGCCGTGGTCCGCGTCCCGTCCGGATGGACGTTGACGACCCGGCTCAGTCCGCCGGTCACGGCGAGTGCGTAGGCGAGCAATCCGACGGCGAGGCAGAGCGCGCCGACGCGCAGCAGCCGGGTCCGGGCGGTGTCGGTCGCGCCGTGGAGTAGGGCCGCGATGGCGGCTAGCCCGCACAGGGCGACCAGCCACAGCAGATACCACTCCGGTGAGCCGGTCCAGCTGTCGAGCGACCGAGAGCCCCGCCCGGTGGTGAGGAAGAACGTGAACGGGGTGCTGAGCCGCAAACCCGTCGGGAGCAGCCCGCCCGAGGTGTTGATCGCGACCGCGAACCCCGCCGTGACCCAGCCGACCACGCCGAGAAGGAGCAGCACGGCGCCGCCGGGGAAGCGGAACCAGCGGCCGGCGGCGACGCCGAGCAGCGGTGCTCCCAGACAGGCCAGCACGGACTCGCCGGCCAGGATGGCGACCCGGTCGCCCGGGCCGAACGTCCCGAACATCCACGGCTGCGGCGGCCACCGGCGGATCGCGAACAGCATGAACGCCAGCCAGAGCATCCCGACGGCGGCCGGCACCAGGCAGGCCAGGCAGAGCGCGCCAGTCCGGGTGGTTGCCGCCGTTGGAACGGCGTCCAGCGCCTCGGCGGACCGTCGGGTCGAGCGGGTCAGTCGGTAGGCCACGACCATCGACACCACACCGACGAACAGCGCCGGGAAGAAGCCATCGCCGCCGAGCACGTCGGACTTGGCGTCGTTTGCTACGTAGATGGTTGCGAAGCCGCAGAGTGCCACGCCCGCAAGGAAGAGCGGGTGCCGGGCGAACCGCCTCGCCTCTATCCGGGCGAGCACGCCCAACGTGCGAGGTCTCGACATGGCGACCGTCGACCGCTGTGACACCGAAGTCACGTTGTCACCTCGATCGGGTCGGGTGCGGACGCGCCGCGCAGCAGGAGATACGCGTCCTCGAGGGTGGGTTCGACAACCTCGGCGGCCGGGGGTGCCGCCTGTCCGACGTTGCGGTAGCGGCCTGATCCGGTCCGCCACGAGGCTTGCGCGTCGGGGTCGGGGGTGTCGGCCAGCCAGACCCGCCCGTCCGCGGCGGCGACCAGCTCGGGCACCCGGCCGTCGAACTGCACGTGCCCGCTGGAGAGGACTATGACCCGGTCGCAGAGCGCGGCGACGTCCTCGGTCTGATGTGTCGCCAGCACGAGCGTCGCGGCCCGGCCGGCCTCGGCCAGCACCGCGCGCAGCGCTACCCGCTGCTCCGGATCGAGGCCGGTGGTGGGCTCATCGAGGACGAGAAGGTCCGGGCATCCCAGCAGCGCCTGCGCGAGCGCAACCCGACGGCGCTGGCCGCCAGACAGCGTATTGATCCGCTTCGTGGCGATCCCCGCGAGGTCGACCTGCTCGAGGACTCGCCGCACCTCGGCGTGCCGGGCCGGCGGGTCGGTCCACTCCTTGAGCACCGCCATGTAGTCGACGAAGCGGAAGGCGCTGAAGCCGCGGGGGAAGCCCAGCTCCTGCGGCAGATAGCCCAGCCGACGGCGGACGGCGGTGCGGTCTTGTGGAGTCGTCAGCTCGCGGTTCAGCAGCCGCACGACACCCTCGTCCGCGCCGAGAACGGTCGCGAGGATGCGCAGCAGCGTCGTCTTCCCGGCGCCGTTGGGCCCGAGCAAGCCGGTGATGCCCGGTGTCAGTGAAAGGTCGACGCCGCCGAGCGCGGTCGCGCCGCGGAACCGCTTGCCGACGTCGACCAACTCGACGGTGGGTGCGCTCATGACAGTCTCCCTAGTGCGCCGAACCGGCGGGTGCGTAGGACAAAAGCGAACGAGCCGAGCACGAGCAGGACCAGATACACCGCCAAGCCTCCGCCGGCGAGCAGCACTAACGGAGAACCGCGCTCGGCCGCGGCGGCGACCGCGGTCACCCAACCCAGCGCGATCACGACCGCCGGCCGGGCCGGGTCGATCCAGGTGGAGGCGGCGAGCACCGCGGCGGTGAACCCGACAGCGGGCAGCAGCCACAGGACGGACACCCGTGCCGGCACGAACAGGCCGGCGACGGCCACCACCGGCAGCGACACGGCCAGCACCGCAGCGGTTCTCAGCAGCACCAGCCGCAGCTTCGGATACGGCGTCGCGGCTTCCTGCTCGAGACCCGGATCCGCCTCGACGCTGTAGGCCAGCGCGACCCCAGCAACCGGGATCAGCGGCGCGATCATCAGGAACAGCGCCACGCCGGAGGCCCGGCCATCGGCAAGGCTGGCCGCGGCCACGAACAGCATCACGACGGTGACGACGCCGAGCCAGGCGCCGCGCAGCGCCGGAGCGGCCGCCGCCAGCATCGCGTCCGGAGCGGGCAGCCCGCACGCCGCCAACAACCGCTCCATGCGAGACCGCCGAGGCACCTCGACTGCGTCCCGGATCGCTGACCAGCTCCGCTCCAGGTCCGGCAGATCCACCCGCGGAGTCCCGTTAGCGGCGCTGGCGACCCGGTCGCGGCACTGCGCGCAGCGAGCAACGTGCTGCTCTACGGACGCGGCGAGGACCGGCCCGATCCGACCACCCACCCAGCCCATCAGGAGGGCGCCGTCGACGTGCCAACGTTCGCTCATTGTCGTCCTTCCGCGAGGCTGACGCGCAGCCGCGCCTTGGCTCGGTGCAGTCGCGTTTTCACCGTGTTCTGCGGGATGTTCAGCAGCTTCGCCGCCTCGCCGGTGGTCAGCCCGTCCAGCAC
>JALZAI010000367.1 GCA_030948475.1 Actinomycetota bacterium | reverse complement strand
CCTCGCTCTTGACCGCCCAGTCCTCGCTCACGTTCTCCACCACGATCCAGCTGCCCGACACGTCCGCGAGATCATGCGAGAAGGTGATCCCGTCTAGGTCGACGGCGGGCGCGGACGGCTGGGAGAGTCGGGCCCGCCGCTGCTCGCGGCGCAACGCGGACCGGACGTCCGCCCAGTCCTTATCCTGCTGGTCGACGAGGACGACGGGGTGCCCCGCGAGCAGGCAGGCGAAGGCGACGCTGGTGCCGATCACGCCCGCGCCGACGACGGCGACGTGGAACCGGTCAGGCGGCCCGTCCGTTGCGTTGTTGGTCATCGCACCCCCGTCCGTCCCGAGATCCAGTCGTGGACGCTTCGGGCCATCCCACCGAGCGAGCCGGACGCGAACACGACGTCGCCGGGGACCTGCACACCCGTGCGCTCCTGGATCATCGCGATCAGATGCCGGCCGAGCAGCGAATCGCCGCCAATGTCGAAAAAGTGGTCGTCCTCGCTCGCGTGGGTCAACCCCAGCAGCGCACACCAGAGGTCCGCGAGCCCGTCGGCGAATGCGGTGAACCCCGGGTCAGCCGAGCGCGGGACGTCCCGTAGCGCGCCGGCGTCCTCTGCGGGACCGGTGGGCGCGGGACCAGCCGGGGGCACCGGCTCGACGACCGACGCCCGAGGGTCGAACCTCCGGCGCCGCAGCGCTGGGGCCGGGCCGGGCCGCGCCGCGCGCGGTCGCTCCTCAGCGCCTGACGGCCAGGCCGGATCGTGTCCGTGCAACCACAGCCGGGCGAGCGCCTGCTCGTAGAGATCCCGCTCCCGCGCGCCCTCGTACGAGGTCTTCGCCGTGCGGATCGCGTCGACATCCGGGGTCGTCTGCTGAGCCCACGGCCGGATGTTGCCGGGGCCAGGTTCGACCAGGACGCCGTACCGCGCGGCGGTAGCGGCGAGCGCGTCTCGGAACAGGACCGGGCTCGTCAACTGCGCCTGCCAGTAGGCAGCGTCCAGCTCCCCGGCGGCGAACCAGGTGCCCGTGATGCCGGAAGCCATCGGGACGATCGGGTCGCCGAAGCGGACGCCGCGCAGCTCGTCGGCCAGTGTCGCGGCGGCCTCGCGCAGGATCGGGTTGTGGAAGGCGACCCCCGTGTCGAGACGACGCGCGATCAGACCGGCGTCCCTGAGGCTCTGCTCAACGGCGTCGCCGTGCTCGACCGGGCCCGACACCGTGCAGCTCTGCGGGCCGTTGTCGGCAGCAACGATTATCCCAGTCCCCACCAGCAGCGGGCGCACTACGTCCACGCCTGCGGCGACCGCAATCGTCACCCCGCCTGGGGCCTGCTCGATCAGGGCGGCACGCCGGGCGACGAGCGTGACCGCGTCCTGCCGCCGGATGCTGCCCGCCACAGTCGCGGCCGTCCACTCACCGAGCGAGTGCCCGAGGACTGCAGCGGGCCGGATGCCCGCGACCGCCAGCAGGTCGACATACGCCAACTGCACGGCAAACAGGGCTAGGTGCCGGGTGGGCACGCGGCCGAGCGGCCCGCCTGTCTTCGCCGCCCGGCCGCAGCGAACCATCCGCCGGAGATCCACCGTGCCGTCGGCGCAGGGTTCTGATCGCTCCGGCGACACGAAAACGTGCTCGATCGGAAACCCGGCCGCGTGTGCCAGGTCGGCGGTCTCCACCAGGCTGATGTGGAAGGCATCGGACAGGCGCGCCAGCTCCGCGCCCATCCCGACATACTCGCTGCCGACCCCAGAGAAGACGAAGGCCACCTTCGCTGGCCGCTTCGGCGACCGCCTCGTCGCTCGGCGCAGCGTTCCCTCGCTGAACCCCGCGCCGGTGCCATCTACGCTCACGTAGCGCCGGTGGGTGTGCTGGTGCGCACGCCGCTGCGAACGCGCCGCGAGGTCGCCAACGGCCTCCGGGTCGTCGTAGACCAGCGACCGCATGGCGGCGGTGTCCGCGTCGAGCGTGTCCGTACGGTGGCTGGACAAGAGGATGACGCCCCGCTCGACGGTGGGCCCGGCCACCGTCTCCGGCGCGGCCTCCAGCACCACGTGGCAGTTGGAGCCGCCGAGCCCGAACGCGCTGACGCCGATGACCGGCGACGGCGGCAGCGGGGTCAACTCGGGTACGGGCCGGATCGGCGAGCCCGCCACCGACAGGTCGGCGGGCAGCGACACGAAGTTCGCCGTCGGCGGGACGGTGCCGTTGCGGAGGCTCAGTACTGCCTTGAACAGGCCCGCTATACCCGCAGCCTCGCGGGTGTGCCCGACGTTTCCCTTCACCGCACCGACGTGCACCGGCTCGTTGTTGGCGCCGAAGATCCGTTGCAAGGTCGACCATTCCACCGCGTCGCCGAGCCTGGTTCCTGTCCCATGACTTTCCACATACGACACCGCGCCGGGCTCGACTTCCGCCGCGCGCAGCGCGGCGAGGATCACCGCCCGCTGGCTGGCCGAACTGACGTTGCCGAACCCGGGCTTCCTGCCGTCGTTGTTGGCCGCCGAGCCCCGGATCACGGCGAGGATGTCGTCGCCGGACGCCACAGCGTCCTCAAGCCGCCGGAGGACGACCGCGCCGACGCCGTCGGCAGGGACCGTGCCCCCAGCCCGCGCGTCGAAAGGCCGGCAGGAGCCATCCGGCGAGCTGATGCTGCCCGGGACCGCCCAATACCCGGCCCACTCCGGGAACCGGACGGCAGCCACGCCCGCCACCGCCACGTCGGCCTCCCCAGACAGCAGCGCGCGGCAACCCAGGTGGACAGCCAGCAGACCGGTGGAACACGCGGCCAGCACGTTGACGACCGGTCCCCGCAAATCGAGCTGGTAGGCGATTTTCCCGGCCGCGTAGTCCCGCGCGGTGCCCAGCTCGATGGCGAGGTCGTCCACCCCGGGCGCTCCCGCGAGGTGCGTACGGACTACCTCCTCGTAGGAGCTGAGCCCGGTGCCGACGAACACGGCAGTGGACCCACGCTGCCCTGAGGGGACGGCCGCCAGGTGCAGCGCCTCGTCCACAACCTCCAGCAACAGCCGCTGTTGCGGATCGGTGCGGAGGGACTCCGCCGCCGACATGCCGAACCGTTCGTGGTCGAACGACGTGACGTCGGCGAGGCGGCCGTAGGCAGGGACGAAGCGGGCGTTGCCCGGAACACCGAGCGGGCTCTGGTCGGTGTTGGGGGATGCCCCGGCGGCCCGCGTGATGCTGTCGGTGCCACGCACCAACGCGTCCCAGTAGGACGCCAAGGAGTCGGCACCGGGCAGCCGCAGTGCCGCTGACATGATCGCGAACCGGCCCGCCGGGGGTGTGGCCCGGGCGCTCATTGCGTGTCCCGCAGGTGGTCGGCGAAGTCACGGATCGTGGGGGCGTCGAGCAACGCCGCGAGGCCGACCGGCTCGCCCAGCTCGTCCTCGAGGGCGATGCGCAGCAGCATGGCCTTGAGCGAGTCGCCGCCGACATCGGTAAACTGGTCCTCCACGCCTAGGTCCACCACGCCGAGCACCCTGCTCCACACGGCGGCGACCCTGCGCTCCAGCTCGTCCTGTGGCTCTGCCCTCGGCCCGAGTGATGCCTGCCTGGAGGTGAGCAACGTCCGCAGGCTCGCGCGGTCGACCTTGCCGCTGTCCAGCAG
>JALZAI010000358.1 GCA_030948475.1 Actinomycetota bacterium | reverse complement strand
CCGAAGCGGCCCTGCAGGGACGGCCGTGGTCGCCCGCGACGGTGGAGGCCGCCGCGCAGGTGCTCAGCGGCGAGGGCACGCCGCTGGACGACCATCGCGCGAGCGCGGCCTACCGCGCCGCGATGCTCGGCCGAAGCCTGGTCAAGCTGCATGCCGAGAACCCGGAGGTGAGCCGATGAGCGCGTTGTCGGAGCGGCCGGACAACCCATCGGTCGGCGAGGCGATCCCGCACGAGAGCGCAGCGCTGCACGTCACCGGTGCCGCGCTCTACACCGACGATCTCGTCCAGCGAACCAAGGACGTGCTGCACGCGCACCCGGTACAGGTGCCCCACGCCCACGCGCGGATCACCGCGCTGCGAATAGAGCCGGCCCTCGAGGTGCCCGGAGTCGTGCGCGTCCTCACCGCGGCCGACGTGCCCGGTGTCAACGACGCCGGCGTCAAGCACGACGAACCGCTGTTTCCGGACGAGGTCATGTTCTTCGGCCACTCGGTCTGCTGGGTGCTCGGCGAGACGATCGAGGCCGCCCGGCTCGGCGCAGCGGCTGTCGAGGTCGAGGTCGAACCGCTCCCGTCCTACGTCACCCTGGCCGACGCGATCGCTGCCGAGAGCTTCCAGGGTGCCGCGCCGCAACTGCGCCGCGGCGACATCGACGCCGGGCTCGCCGACTCGGCGCACGTGTTCAGCGGCGAGTTCGAGTTCGCCGGACAGGAGCACTTCTACCTGGAGACCCACGCCGCGCTGGCCCTCGTCGACGAGGGCGAGCAGATCTTCGTGCAGAGCAGCACCCAGCATCCGTCCGAGACACAGGAAATCGTGGCCCACGTCCTCGGGCGACCCAGCAACGAGGTCACCGTCCAATGCCTACGCATGGGCGGCGGCTTCGGCGGCAAGGAAATGCAGCCGCACGGGTTCGCGGCGATTGCTGCGCTGGGCGCCACGCTCACCGGCCGCCCGGTGCGGGTGCGGCTGAACCGGACCCAGGACCTCACCATGACCGGCAAGCGGCACGGTTTCCACGCCGACTGGCGCGTCGGCTTCGACGACCAGGGCCGCCTACAGGCCCTGGACGCGACACTGACCGCCGACGGCGGGTGGAGCCTCGACCTGTCCGAGCCGGTGCTGGCTCGCGCACTGTGCCACGTCGATAACGCCTACTGGATACCCAACGTCCGGGTGAACGGACGGATCGCCAAGACGAACAAGACGTCCCAGACCGCGTTTCGCGGTTTCGGCGGTCCGCAGGGAATGCTGGTGCTCGAGGACATCCTGGGCCGATGCGCACCGCTGCTCGGAATCGAGGCCATGCAGCTGCGCCACCGCAACTTCTACAGCGCGGGTCAGAGCACCCCGTATGGTCAGCCGGTCCGGCACCCCGAACGGATCGCGACGATCTGGCAGCAGGTGATCGAGCGCGCCGACGTCGAAGTCCGGCACCGAGAGATCGCCGCATTCAACGCCGGGCACCAACACACCAAGCGCGCGCTCGCGGTGACTCCGGTCAAGTTCGGGATCTCGTTCAACCTGACCGCGTTCAACCAGGCCGGCGCGCTGGTGCACGTCTACAAGGACGGCTCGGTACTGATCAATCACGGCGGCACCGAGATGGGCCAGGGACTGCACACCAAGATGCTGCAGGTCGCCGCGACCACGCTGGGCATCCCGCTGCGCAAGGTCCGACTGGCGCCCACGCGCACCGACAAGGTGCCCAACACCTCGGCCACGGCGGCAAGTTCCGGCGCCGACCTCAATGGTGGCGCAGTCAAGAACGCCTGCGAGCAGATCCGCGAACGGCTGCTTCAGGTCGCGGGAACGCGGCTGGGCCTCAACTGCTCCGATGTGCGGATCGTCGACGGCGTGGCCCGCGGCCTGGGGACGTCCGAGGCGGCGCTGGACTGGGACGACCTCGTGCTCACCGCCTATCACCAGCGCGTCCAGCTGTCGGCGGCCGGCTTCTACCGGACCGAGGGACTGCACTGGGACTCGTCGGTAATGCATGGCTCGCCGTTCAAGTACTTCGCGTACGGCGCGGCCGCCGCCGAGGTGGAGGTGGACGGGTTCACCGGCGCCTACCGCACGCGGCGGGTCGACATCGTCCACGACGTCGGGGACAGCCTCTCGCCGCTGGTCGACCTCGGCCAGATCGAGGGCGGCTTCGTGCAGGGAGCCGGATGGCTGACCCTCGAGGAACTGCGGTGGGACACCAGTGATGGCCCGGGCCGGGGCCGGTTGGCGACCCAGGCGGCCAGCACGTACAAACTGCCCAGCTTCTCGGAGATGCCCGAGGTCTTCAACGTGACGCTGCTGAAGAACGCGACCGAGGACGGCGCGGTGTACGGCTCCAAGGCAGTGGGCGAACCCCCGCTCATGCTCGCCTTCTCGGTACGCGAAGCACTGCGGCAGGCAGCAGCCGCGTTCGGGCCGGCGGGCAACAGCGTCGATCTGGCCTCGCCGGCGACACCCGAAGCGGTCTTCTGGGCGGTCGAGCAGGCGCGTGCACACCGGGAACACGGGCACGTCGACGAAGGCGCACCGGGCATCGTGCCGCCGCAACCCGGTAACGGCGCGCATGCGATGCATCCCACGTCCGAGCGCGCGCAGCACGCGGTGATCCATGCCTGACACGAGCTGGCTCAGTTCGGTAGCGCGGCTGCGAACTGAGCGCGAACCGGGCGTGCTGGTGACCCTCGCGGCCGTCCGCGGACATGCCCCGCGTGCCGCCGGCGCGAAGCTGGTCGTCGGCCCCAATCAGAGTTGGGGATCGATCGGCGGCGGCAACATCGAGGCGGTCGCGATCGGCCGGGCACGCGAATTGCTGGCGAGCGCTGATGCCGTCCCCGAACTGCTCACCGTCGCGCTCTCCGACAAAGCGCCATACCAGCACGGGGTGCAGTGCTGCGGCGGAACGGTCACCGTGTTGCTCGAGCCGCTACCGGTGCTACCGGCCGTGGCGATCTTCGGCGTCGGGCACGTCGGCCTGGAGTTGGCTCGAATCCTGGCGCGTCACGACATCGACCTGCACCTGATCGACACCCGTCCCGAACAGCTCACCGACGAGCGGCTCGCGGTGCTTTCCGACGCGCTGGCACAGGTGCATGTCTACGGCGTGCCGCTGCTTCCAGAGATCGTGCTCGGCGAGCTTCCGGCCGGAACGCACGTGCTGATCATGACTCACGACCACGCCGAGGACGCCGCGCTGTGTGACGCCGTATTGCGCGCGGGCCAGTTCGCGACGATAGGGCTGATCGGGTCGGCCGGAAAGTGGGCGCGCTTTCAGCGCAAGCTTGCCGACGAGGGCCACGATGGTGAAGCGATCGCCCGGATCATCACGCCGATCGGGCTGACTGAGCTCGCCGGCAAGGAACCCGCCACGATCGCGGTCAGCGTCGCCGCCGACCTGCTGCGCACCTTCGAGCGCCTGCGGCGGCCCATGCCGTGCATGCCGGAAGTGGACGCGTGACCCTGTACCGCGCGCAGGTCATCGACACCCCCGATGACCCGTTTCGCGGTGGATCACTGCGCGCCGACGCCGACGCGGGGCTGCTCGTCATCGACGGTGTCATCGTCGAGCGCGCTCCCTTCGCCGACGTGCGAGCGCGACATCGCGACGAGGACGTTGTGGACCTCACCGACGGGCTGGTGCTGCCCGGATTCGTCGACACCCACGTGCACTTCCCGCAGCTGCGAGCCATCGGGGCCCTTGCTATGCCGCTGTTGGAGTGGCTCGAGCGCTGCGCCCTCCCCGAAGAGGCGCGATTCGCCGATGCCGACTATGCGCGTGCAGTCGCGGGGGAATTCGTCGCCGCGCTGGCCGAAGCCGGCACGACGACGGCACTCGTGTTCGGAGCCCATTTCGCGCCCGCGGTGGACGTGCTCTTCGAAGCAGCCGCCGCCCGGGCTCTGCGAGTGACCAGTGGCCTCGTCGTCGGCGATCGGATGCTGCGCGCCGACCTGCACACCTGCGCTTCCCGGGCGTACGACGAGGGGCGCGCGCTGGCGCACCGATGGCATGGCAGCGGGCGTAGCCGCTACGCCGTGATCCCCCGCTTCTCACTGTCATGCACCGACGAGCTGCTCGCTTCCTGCGCCGCGTTGCACCAGGACGTCGAGGGGAGCTGGTTCACCTCGCACCTCAATGAGAACCCCGCGGAGATCGCCGCGGTGCGCGAGCTGTGCGGTGGCGCCAGCTACCTCGACAGCTACGACAAGCACGGCCTGGTCGGAAGGCGGAGCGTCTTCGCGCACAACGTGCACCCGAGCGACACCGAGCTCAAGCTGCTCGCCGCCAACGGCGCGAGCGTGGCGCACTGCCCGACGAGCAACGCCGCGCTGGGCAGCGGGCTGTTTCCGCTGGACCGTCACCTAGACCAGGGGGTGCTGGTGGCCCTCGGCTGCGACGTCGGCGCGGGCACCGGCTTCTCGCTGTTCAAGGAGGGGCTGCAGGCCTACTTCGTGCAGCAGCTGCGCGGTGCCGACGGCGTCGCACTGACGTCGGCCCACCTGTTGCACATGGCCACGGCCGCCGGCGCGGACGCGCTCGGGCTCCGCGCCGAGATCGGTGACCTCGGCGTCGGGAAGCAGTTCGACGCGATGTGGCTGCGGCCCGCTGCGCGGACGATCCTTGACGTCACCCTGCGGCATGCCCGAGATGCGGACGACGCGCTGGCGAAGGTGTTCGCGCTGGCGACCTCGCACGACGTCGCGGGCGTGTGGGTCGGCGGCACCCAGGTCAAGCCGCGAGTCGATTGATGTCGGTTGCCGACCTCTCCGGATTGGGCGTAGGACATGAGCGGGCAGGCTCGGCCCGATGCCGAGCGACGACGAAGCGGACGATGCGCGGGCGTGGAAGCAATTGCCCCCGGGCGCCCGTCGCGGCTTGGAGCTCGCGATGGGTACGGACACGCTGTTAAGCACCCAGCAGCCCTTAGCCGAAGAGTTTCCGGCAGGCGGAATCATGTTATCGTTGATCACGAGAGACGCCGCGTCCGATGGAGGTTTCGTGGCAGCTGAGACCTCGTCGGACGGCCGCGGCCGAGCCGGCGTGCAGTCCCTGGACCGCGCGTTCGCCATCCTCGAGGCGATGGCCGATGCCGGCGGAGTCATCGGGCTCTCCCAACTCGCGACCGCGGCCGACTTACCGCTGGCCACGATCCATCGCCTGGTGCGCACGCTCGTCGACCTGGGCTACGTGCGCCAAGAACCGTCGCGCCAGTATTCGCTCGGTCCGCGACTGATGCGCTTGGCCGACGCGAGTACCAAGCGCCTGGGCACCCTGGCCAGTCCGTACATGACCAAGGTCGTCGACGCCCTCGGCGAATCGGTGAACCTCGCGGTCCTCGACGGCGAGGAGATCGTCTACGTCGCTCAGGTGCAGCCGTCCAAGAACTTCATGCGGATGTTCACTGAGGTCGGCAGGCGCGCATTGCCGCACACGACCGCAGTCGGTAAGGCGATCCTGGCAACCGAGCCGCAGCGAGACGTCCTCGAACTGCTCAAGCGGACCGGAATGGCGCGCCGCACCGATCATACGATCACCAGGCCGACCGAGTTCCTCGCCGATCTCGAGCGCATTCGGGACCGTGGTTACGCGCTCGACGACGGTGAGCAGGAACTCGGAGTGCGGTGCGTTGCGGTGGTCGTGCCGGACGCCCCGCGTCCGATGGCGCTGTCGATGTCGGGACCGCTCACCCGGATGACCGACGACGTCGTCGCCGTGGCCGCGCCCATGCTGCGCGAAGCCGCGGCCGAGATAGGTGCCGAGCTCAGCGCGCCCGCCCGTATCGACCCGGCGAGCGAAGCCACCGCCTGAGGCCATCAGGGCCCACACTCGACGATCCAGGTGCTGAGCGTGAGCCAGTCCGGCTGCAGCGCGACGGTGAACCGGCGGCCCCGCTGCTCGTGCCCCTTGCCCCGCGCCGGTAGCCGGTAGACCTCACCCCTCATGCAGCACAGATCGGTCCTGCTGAATCGCCCGGATTTCAGCAAGCTCGGCCGGGTCGTCCTTGATGGCGCGCGCTTCTGCAGCGGCGAGCTGGCGGCGCTCGTCACGACGCATCGCTGCCAGCGCGGCCAGGATGACCTGGTCGAGACGGCCTTGACAGCCTCGGATGACCCCGCTAACTTATCTGCCAGGTGAAATTCGATATCCGTCATGCGGAAATGACAGGGCGGATGGCGACGGTTCCTAGGAGGTCTCATGTCGCTGGATCAATCGGTGAGCGGTAGCCCGCAAGGATCATCGGGCCGGACGCGGGTGCACCCGGTGGATGAGGTCCTCGCCCCACAGAAGTTGCTGATCTTCGGGCTGCAGCACCTGTTCATCATGTACGCAGGCGCAGTTGCCGTGCCGCTCATCGTGGGACCGGCGATCGGCCTGAAGTCGCACGACATCGCGATCCTGGTGAGCGCGGACCTGCTGATCTCGGGCATCGCCACCATCATTCAGTCGGCCGGAATCTCGAAGCTGCTCGGCGTTCGGCTTCCGGTGGTGGCGGGCGCGACCTTCACGGTGCTGAACCCAATGATCATCATTGCCACTCAGTACGGCGGACGCACCGGGCTGCCCTACGTCTACGGCGCGCTTTTGGTCTCGGGCGTCTTCGGCCTGATCATCGCCAAGCCGTTCTCGATGGTGGTGCGGTTCTTCCCGCCGCTCGTCGCCGGCACCGTCATCTGCATCATCGGCTTGTCGCTCGCCGGCGCTGACATCTCGCTGATTTACGGCAATCCAGCAGCCGGCGATAGGTACGTCGGCGGCGTCGGGCGCATCGCCCTGGCCGGTCTCGTCGTGCTGTTGATCCTGGTGATCAGCCGGGTCTTCCGGGGCTTCATCAGTCAGATCGCCGTGCTGCTCAGTCTGGTGATCGGAACCATCGTCGCGTCGTTCATGGACCTGGTCCACTTCAGCAACGTCAGCGGCGCCCAGTGGTTCGGTGCGCCGCAGATCTTCCACTTCGGGCACCCGAAGTTCGCGGGGGCAGCCATCATCACGATGTGCATCGTCATGCTGGTGACCTACACCGAGTCGACGGCGGACATGCTCGCTGTCGGCGAGCTCGTCGGCAAAGACCTGACCCCCAATGACCTGGCACGCGGCCTGGCGACCGATGGGCTGTCGGCCGTCCTCGCGTCCTTCACCAACTCGTTCCCGGACACCGCGTTCGCGGAGAACGTGGGTCTGGTCGGCCTGACGAAGATCCGCAGCCGGTGGGTGGTCACGACGTGCGGAGCGCTGTTGCTGGTCATGGGCCTGATCCCCAAGATCGGCCAGGTCATCGCCGACCTGCCCGGGCCGGTGATCGGTGGCGGGGCGACGGTCATGTTCGCGATGGTGACTGCCGTCGGTATCCAGACCCTGCACAAGGTCAACTTCGAGGGCAACCACAACCTGCTGATCGTTGCCGCGTCCCTGGCGGTCGGACTGCTGCCTGCCTTCGACCCGCAGTTCTACAGCAAATTCCCCAAGGACTTCCAGGTGATCTTCGGCTCGAGCATCACCGCGACCGTGATCGTCGTGTTCGTCCTGAACTTGGTCTTCAACCACTGGACGCGCGGTGGGTCCGGCGAATCCGCCGTTCAGACCGCGGTACGCGAAGGCGCCGTCGCGGTCGATGTCCCGGACGGCGGTGTTCGTCGCCACGAAGACCTGCCCGACTAAGCCTCGCCCATGGCGAAGTGGACATTGGACATGCTGAACACCGCACCCGACGACGAGCGCCTCCGAGCCGCTCTGGCCGCATGCTGCGCGGCTGATTCCTGGGCCGCGCGGATTGTCGCCGGCCGTCCGTACCGAGCCGTTGCCGCGCTGTGCGCGGTGTCCGACGACGCCACCCACGGCCTGTCCGACACGGGGCTGGGACAGGCGCTGGCCGGCCATCCGCGGATCGGCGAGCGGGCGAGCGGCCACGGCGGTACCTGGTCGCGGCAGGAGCAAGCTGGGATGTCGGATTCGGACGGTGACGTGCGGACCCAGCTGGCTTCGGCCAATGCCGACTACGAGCAGCACTTCGGCCATGTCTATCTGGTCTGCGCCACCGGCAAGAGCGCGGACGAACTGCTGGCCACTTGCCGATCCCGCCTGGCCAACGACCCGGCCACCGAACACAACGTGGTCCTCGGCGAGCTGGCAAAGATCAACCGGCTACGGCTGGGCAAACTGCTGCACGCGGAGACCTGATGAGCGAGGCTTGCCGAGCGAACTGGCGGCATTGCGTCTCCGCGTGCCCGCAACGAGCGAAGCGAGAGAGGGCATGAGCCTGTCGACCCACGTACTGGACGCGACCACCGGGTCGCCCGCGGAGGGAATTTTGGTGACACTCGAGCAACGCGTCGACGAGCGCTGGGAGCGGGTTGCCGACCTGCGTACCGACCCCGACGGACGGATCCGCGAACTTGGTGCACCAGCCGTTGGCGTACATCGTGTCAGCTTTGCCACCGGGGACTACTTCGCCGGCCGCGGTGTGCCGACGTTCTACCCGGAGGTCACGGTCACCTTCGAGATCGTCGATGCTGCGGCGCACCAACACGTGCCGCTGTTGCTAAGCCCGTACGCATTCTCGACCTATCGCGGAAGCTAGCCGCCGGACCCTGCGCAGAGGGATTACCGCTGAGGTAATCGACTCGCGTGCTTGACGCTGGCAGGCTCGAATACATGCGAGACAGCACTGCGAGGCGCGTTCTTCGGTACGACCGGACGTTGCGGACGATCATGTGGATGGACGCTTTCCTGTCCGTCGCCCTCGTTGTAGTAGGCGTGCTCGCAAGTCCGATCGTCGCGACGTTCGGAGTGCCGCGGCGCTTGCTGTTCGGGCTCGGTCTCGCGGCGATGATGTGCGGGGTGTTGCTGGCCGCCTTCGGGGCGATCACCGCGGTCGTGATCATGCTGCGGATGCGGTCCGGGCAGTACTTGTTGCCTGCGCAGCTGCGGTTACCGCTGCCAGCTGGGATGCGTCCTGCCCCGTACCAGTCGCATCCTCGAACGGACGGGCCTGGTAAGCCCGACGTAGCTCGGCCTTCCGCACCCGGCCGTCGGCCATCCGGGACTCGCAGAACGACGCACACTGTCGGCGTGGTGGGCTACCGATCGGAGTCGCCGGGTGGTTAGGTCGAAGCGTCCGCACCCGAGATTCGGGGGGCTACTCGGCGGCACGACGTTTGACAACGCAGGAAGCCCGCGCTCGACCGGTCCGAAGCCAGCGGCTCCATAGTCTCTGGACGTGGCTGGCGAAGGCCCGCGCTTGCGGATTGGTTAGTTCGCGCCCCGGCGAGCGCTGGTTACATCGACCGAACGACCGGCTCCGCAGCGGCACCAAGTACGGCCTGTGTCTGGGTCACCTGCGCGGCCAGCCGGCCCTCGTCATCGCGCAGCTCAGTGCGGACCACAATGCTGGTGCGTCCGACATGCAGCGGGACCGCCACCGCCGTGAGCGTGCCGGCCCGGACCGCACGCAAAAACACGGTGCTCGAACTGGTCGTGCTCGTCGCCGTGTTCGGTGCCAGGTTGAGGTAGGCGCACAGCGCGCCGACGCTGTCGGCGAACGCCATGAGCGCCCCGCCGTGCACTGCGCCGCCGGCTGTGGTGCGTTCAGGCGCCCATTCCAGGTAGCCGGTGACCTCCTCGCTGCTCGCCGAGATCACCCGGACTCCGAGGGCGGCGGCGAAGGGCATCAACGTCACGAACTCCTGCGGGTTGCTCATGCCCGTCCGCGCTGCGCTCCGGGCGGGCATGCGGAGACGCAATGCCGCCAGTTCGCTCCGCAAGCGTCGCTCATGCCCCTGATCCTTGCTTACCCGGCGCCCGGCCCGCGATCCGGTCCGGACGTCCGAGATTCCAGTAGCCCTTGACGAAGATCGACTCGTGAGCCAAGCCGCGTCGTTCGAGGTCTGCCCGCAGTGCAACCACCGAGCGCGTTTCACCCATCAGGTAGCCGTGCCCGCTCCCGCGCGGTAACTCGAGCGCGGCGAGTGCCGGCTGCAGCAGGGTCGACGTGCCGGGTGGATGCCCGTTGCGGTGCACCCAGCACACGTCGGCGCGCACCGGCAACTGGTCGGCCTCGTCGCGTACCTCGATCACGGCCCGCGCCGGTTCGCGATCCGGCAGCGCCTCGCAGACGGCGGCGATCGCCGGTAGTGCGGATTCGTCCCCGCAGAGCAGGTGCCAGTCCGCGGAGGTGAGCTCCAGCTTGCCGCGCGGTCCTTGGAAGTGCACTTCGTCGCCCGCCTTCGCCCTCGCGCCCCAGGCAGCGCCCGGGCCCTCGCCGTGCAGCAGCACGTCCAGGTCGAGTTCGCCGCACTCGGCGCGGGCGTGCCGGATTGTGTACCGGCGTTTGACGCGACGACCGGTCGACTCGAGCAGGTGCACCTCGACGTCCTGTGCGGGCTTCGGGGCGAGGCCGAGCATCGCATCGCATCGCATCGTGACCCGGCGCATCCGCTCGCTCAACTGCTCGGTGGCGACGACGCGTCCGGTGTGGACGGGGGAGCGGCGCACGAGCGAAGCTGGCATCGGGCACTGACCTTACCGGCGGCGAGCATGATGGGGCTGTGGCCATCAGTGTCTTCGATCTGTTCTCGGTCGGAATCGGCCCATCGTCGTCACACACGGTGGGTCCGATGCGCGCCGCCCGCACGTTCGCGCTGGGCCTCGAGGCGGACGGCCTGCTCGGCGACGTGGCCCGCGTGCGCGCCGAGCTGTTCGGATCGCTGGGCGCCACCGGGCACGGGCACGGTAGCGACCGCGCGGTGATCCTCGGCCTCGAGGGTGAGGCGCCGGAGTCGGTCGACACGTCGACGATCGGCCGGCGCGTGGCTGCGGTTCGCGAGGCAGGCGCCCTCAACCTGCTCGGCAAGCAGGTGGTCAGCATGAACGACGATGACCTCGTCCTGCACAGGCGGACCAGCCTGCCGTTTCATCCCAACGGAATGCGCTTCTTCGCCCTCGACGACGCAGGTTCGCAGCTGCGCGAGCGAACCTATTACTCGGTCGGTGGCGGATTCGTGGTGGACGAGCATGCAGCCGGCGCGGACCGGATCAAGGCCGACGACACCGTGCTGCGTTTCCCGTTCAGCTCGGGCGATGAACTGCTCGAGCGCTGCCGTGCGTCGGGCCTGCCGATCTCCGGCGTGATGCTGGCCAACGAGACTGCCTGGCGTGACGAAGCGGGCGTCCGCGCCGGACTGCTGGAGATCTGGTCGGTCATGCAGCAGTGCGTTGTCAACGGTTGTACGAACGAAGGGACGTTGCCGGGCGGCCTCAAGGTGCCACGGCGGGCGTCCGCGCTCTATGCGCGACTGTGCGAGGAGCAGTTCTCCACCGACCCGCTGCGCATTATGGACTGGGTGAATCTGTTCGCGCTAGCGGTCAACGAGGAGAACGCAGCCGGCGGGCGGGTGGTGACCGCGCCGACGAACGGTGCGGCGGGCGTGCTGCCGGCGGTGCTCCACTACTACTGGCGCTTCGTCCCCGGCGCGAGCGACGACGGCGTGGTCCGGTTCCTGCTCGCCGCTGCGGCCATCGGGGTTCTCTACAAAGAGAACGCGTCCATCTCCGGCGCCGAGGTCGGCTGCCAGGGAGAGGTGGGCTCGGCGTGCTCGATGGCCGCCGGGGCACTGTGCGAGGTCTTGGGCGGCACACCGGAGCAGGCCGAGAACGCCGCCGAGATCGGGATGGAGCACAACCTCGGCCTGACCTGTGACCCGGTCGGCGGACTGGTGCAAATCCCCTGCATCGAGCGCAATGCGATGGCGGCCGTGAAGGCGATCAACGCGGCGCGCATCGCACTGCGCGGCAACGGCCGACACGTCGTGAGCCTCGACAAGGTGATCAAGACGATGCGCGAGACGGGCGCCGACATGAAGGTCAAGTACAAGGAGACATCTCGCGGTGGCCTGGCCGTCAACGTCATTGAGTGCTGACTGGCGTCCGGATACGGCCGTGGCGCCCAGCTGGGTCCTGGGGTTCCGGGGCGCTATGCAGCCATGGCCTCCAGGGGCGGCGCGTCAGGTACCTCGTCCTTCTTAATGTTAATCAGCACGATGGAGACCACGATCGAAGCAACGCCGAAGATCGCAGCGGTCAGGAAGCCCATGCCGGACGCGTGTGCCTGGATCAGCGACGAGAGGTCACGGTACGGCCCCGTGAAGTACGCGCTGACCGTCGACTGGTCGGCCTGCGGCAACGACTTGACGAATCCGGCGATCTGGCTCTGATCGGGACCGCGGGTTCCGGCGCCGGACAGAAATTTGCCGACGAGCGGTTGTAGGTTGCGCGGCAGCGTGGCGAACGCCCTCGCCTGGTCGGCCCGGTGGCTGACGGCCGCGCTGCGCGCCGCCGTCGCCGCTGCGTTGGCGAGCACAGACAGGCCGATCGAGCCACCCACCTGTTGGCCGACGTTGAGCATCGCCGAGGCGACGCCGGCGTCGGTGTTGCGCACCCGGGCTACTGCCACCGTCGTGAGCGGCACGAAGATGCAGCCCATCCCGATCGCCATCACGATCATGCCGGGCAAGAACATGTTCAGGTAACCCGAGTGGCGATCGACTCTCGCGTACCAGAACATCGCCGCCGTGAGTAGCACGGTCCCCGCGATGATCAATGGCTTCGGCCCGTACCGCGGCAGCAGCTTGGTCATCACGCCCGACGTGATGCCGATGACGAACGCGACCGGCAGGAAGGCGAACCCGGCGCGCAGGGGTGAGAACAGCATGACGCCCTGCACGAAGAAGGTCACGAAGTAGAACATGCCGAACATGCCCGCACCGACGATCAGCATCACCAGATAGGCGCCACCGCGATTACGGTCCAGGACGACCCGCAGCGGCAGCATCGGATCGCGGGCCTTGGCCTGGTAGCCGAAGAAGACTATGAGCAACACGACGCCGCCGATCAACGTGACCAGCGTGACGGAACTTCGCCAGCCGTCCGTCGCCGCGTGAATGAAGCCGTACACGATTCCCACCATGCCGACCGTGGACAGCACTCCGCCGAGCAGATCGAACCGACCCTCATGCCGCTCGGACTCGTGCAGGTAGGCGAACCCGCCCGCGATCAGCACGACCCCGATCGGGACATTGACGAACAACACCCACCGCCAGGACAGGTATTCGGTCAGAATGCCGCCGAGCAGCAGGCCCAACGCCGCACCGGCACCGGACACCGCCGCGTAGACGGCGAACGCCCTGGTGCGCTCCTTGCCCTCCTCGAACGAAGTCGTGATCAGGGACAACGCGGTCGGGGACGCGATGGCGCCACCGATGCCTTGCACGATGCGTCCGATGATCAGAAACTCGAAGCTCGTGGCGATACCGCCGAGGAAGCTACCCAACGTGAACAGGCCAAGGCCGATCATGAACATGCGCCGACGGCCGAAGATGTCACCCGCGCGCCCACCGAGCAGCAGAAGTCCACCGAAGGCGAGAGTGTAGGCATTGAGCGCCCAGGTCATCGACGTCTGCGACTTGCTGAAGTAGTTGCCCATCGACGGCAGAGCGATGTTCACGATCGTTCCGTCGAGCACAACCATCATCTGCGCGCCGGCGATAACTAGCAGGATCAGCGCTGGGTGCGCCGCGCGCCGCGCACCGCGCACCGCGGTTCCCGCGCCGTGCGCGGTGTCGGTATCAGTCATTCTGCGTTCTCCGTTCAGCATCCGGACGCTTCGAGCCTGGCAGGTCCGGCAAGTAGTTTCTAGATACGTCTGCGTTCCCTATGAGGTAGGCTAGAACTAGTTCCATAGGGAACGCAAGCGTGCCTTAGGTAAATTTTTCACGACAACGGCATCAGTGTGGACTGGGGGTCTGACAGCACGTGACGCGAGCGATGCTCGAAGGCCCCAGCCTCGCTGTTGCCCAGCGCAGACGTGGCGCAGCGCTCGAGGACGCGATCCTCGAAGCGGCTTACGCGGAGCTGTCCGAGGCCGGGTATTCGACCTTCTCCGTCGAAGCCGTCGCCGCCCGGGCGCGGACCGGGAAGGCCAGCATCTACCGCCGCTGGGCGACCAAGCAGCTGCTCGTCCTGGATGCCCTATGCGCCCGCCTGCCGACTGCGCAGGATTGCGGCTTCGAGCCGGTCCTACCCGAATCGATGACCACCGTCGAAGCCCTGTACATGGTCGCACGCAAGATCACCGACATTCTGAGCAGCCCGGCCGGCGACGCCATTCGAGCGGTGAAGTGCGAGGCGGTTACCGATCCGGAACTCGCTCGTGCCATCGACGACCGCTTCCAGGCGCCGCGCCGCGCAGCTCTGCTGGCGCTGCTCGAACGCGGTGCCGCGCGCGGCGAGGTACGTCCGGGCGCGGTGACCCCGCTGGTGGCCGACGTACTCCCCGCTGTGCTCACCCACAGGGTGCTCGTGCAGCGCGAGCCGGTCACCGAGAAGGTCATCACTGCCATCCTCGAGCAGGTGCTCATTCCGCTCATCGAGCCGCGCTGATTGCGATCCGGCATGAAGTTCGCGATCATCGTCGACTGTTGCAGGCAGAAACTCGATCCGATCCGCGATGCTGGTCTAGCCGAGCGCCGGGTGCTACCGGCGTACCCACCCGTCCGGCTTTGTCCGCTACTCGGGCGAGCTTGTAGGCTTCTCGCCGCTGGTCGGGCTCGATGATCGACCGCACGGAGGCTTCGCCTAGTCTGGTCTATGGCGCCGCACTGCTAATGCGGTTTGGGTTAACCGCCCATCCCGGGTTCGAATCCCGGAGCCTCCGCGGATGATAGGCGAAGCCGCTGTTCGCTCCCGCTACACTTGCCCGTTGGCACGACGAGCGCCCGTAGCTCAACGGATAGAGCACTTGACTACGGATCAAGAGGTTGCAGGTTCGAATCCTGCCGGGCGCGCAAATCTTCCCCGGACTCACTGGGGGTGTGGCGACTGATTCCCCAGTGATCGACTGGACAACGGCCGGTCTAGTCCGCAAAAGTTCGCAGGAGCGCGAGCTGAATCCATCGCATCGCCCCTGACGTGCGATCGCCGCAGACCGGGGCGCGTCCAGAGCTGCCTCGACTTGTCGGTATGAGTGATGAGCGTGATGAGCCGAGCCACATCGTCGAGCAACTGCCCGCCGAGCAGCTCTCGGCCGCGCCCGACGACATTCGGCCGCACGTCGAGCGGGCCCCAACCGAGTGGCCTTGGCCACCGGCCTGGTTCGGGTCGATCCGCTGTACCTGGCGTGACGTCGTCGCGCGTTCCGAGGAACTCCTTGCGGACGACGTGAGCGGCAACGGGTCAACCGATCGGGTGCGACTCTCCGACCGCTCGGTGCGTGGCCGGGTCAATCCCATCGGTGGTAGACGCTGACCGCGCTGACTGGCTCGAAGGTGAGTCGCGTGTAGATGCCGATGCCGGCGTGGGTTGAGTCGAGGCTGGCCTGTCGGGATCCGAAGCAGGCGGCGTCGTGGAGGGCAGCGGCGGTCATGGCCGTGCCGATTCCGCGACCACGGCATGACGGGTGGGTGCTGACGAAGAAGACGCGGGCGTCCTCGTCGGTTGCCTCGGACGCTGATGTGGCCTGTACGACCCCGGACTCGTCGACCGCCGCGAAGAGGCGGGCACGCTGGGGCAGCGATCCGAGGTAGCTGATGAACTGGTCCAGGGGAGGAGCGGCTGGGGCGTCGGCTTGGGCGTGAAGATATGCCGCTGCGGCATGCACGAGGGGAACGCCGATAGTTCCGTCGGCGGCCGATCTTAGGACCGGGTGAAAGGTGAGCCCTTCGGGTATCGGCAGGTCGGGTACCGCGTTGAGGTCGAGGCAGACCATGGCTGTCGCGCTCTCGCGGGCCGAGAAGTGTGTCTGGTCAATGAGAGCGCGGCAACCTTGAGCTGTGTCCAGAACCTTGATCGTTCCGGCGGAAACGGACGGCAGCATCTCGTGCAGCAACGAGAGGGCTTCGTCGTCGGTCACGAGCAATCGAGCGTCGGGCCAGGCCCGGGTGCCGGCGAATCCGAGCAGACCGTCGTGGTCGATCAGGCCGTGACCAGCCGGTATGAGCCTCGCCGCGTGGCGCTGAAACGCGGCGGCGTAGTCCGCGACCGTCGTGCTCGTCACGATTGTGAGTGTATCGATGACTCGTCGCGGGCCGCCTTTTGGTATGCCGCGGTGGATCGGAATCTGGACACATCCCCCGGATTCTTTCTTTAGCTCGCGCGCCAAAGGTCACGTAGCGACGCGCAGCTTTGATCTGAAAAGCGAAGCCTTGGCTGCAATCTTCACCTGAACAATGCAGGTTTCACCGAAGAGGACATCCGCGGTCCGGTCCGAATGAAGGTCGCGAGCGGCCCGTGGGAGCCGTGGGAAGACATAGGCTTCGCAACCCAAGTGGGGAAGTTCCTATGCGGAGCTGTCTCGAGCTAGCTTGCAACTTCGACGGCGGCACCACGAAGGCTGCAGCGGTCGCCGAATCCGGTGAGCGAAGCTGGTTGTGCTTGTCGCCGATCGTTCCCTTGAATAGAAGGCACCCATGATCATTCGCCCTCTTGCTCTTACAGATCTCGACGGTCTCATCCAGATGACAATCGAGACTTTCCGGCCCTTCTATGAGGACTACGTCCATCCGTTGTACGGCGACATCGTCTTCGAGCACCAGCACCCCGACTGGGAGCAGGACTACCGCGACGAAATGCCCGCATTGCATGAACCCACAGCCGGGCGCCACATTGCTGTGGCGCAGGTCGGTCATGTGGTCGCCGGTTATGTCAGTTGGAGGACAGACCACAAGCCCAATCATGGCGAGATCTACCTGCTCGCAGTCCGGCCACCGGCGCGCCATCAGCAGGTGGGCCGGCGCCTATGTCTGCACGCGATCGAGCACATGAAGGCCTCCGGTGTTGAAGTCGTCGAAGTGAACACGGGCCAGGACGCATTCCACGACGCCGCGCGCGCCTTGTACGAAGGTTTAGGATTCTTGAAGGTTCCGAGAGCCAGCTACCTCAAGGCGCTTTGATTGTGGCGGCAGCTTCACGTTGGACCTGCACACAGAGGGTTCGCTCGATGCGGTTCTGCCACAGCCCCAGCGAGTGCGGATACCGGCTGGGGAGTCACTGAC
>JALZAI010000326.1 GCA_030948475.1 Actinomycetota bacterium | reverse complement strand
TGTCGTAGGAGCGCACGATCTCCGCGGCGCGGGCAAGGATCGGACGCCAGTCCAGGCGGCTCACCGCGACCACCTCCGGCAATGGCGGCCGCGAGGCGCCACCCAACAGCAGCACAGCCTGAGGTCGTCGAGGTGATCCAACGCGGTGAGCAGGGACCGCACCGGCAGACGGGTGATGCGGCTACCCTCGCTCCTGCTGACCTCGCCCGCCCGGCTCTGGTCGTCGATGTCGCCTCGGTGTCCCTTGCCGGGGCGACTGTCTGTCTCGGTCATGGGTCAGGCGGTCCGTACCTTGGCGGCGCGCAGGTCACGGAGCCACCGTTCGACGTCGGTGCGCGCGTACAGAACACGCCGACCACAGACGAAGCCGTCCGGCCCGGTCCCTCGGTGCCGCCAGTACCTGACGGTCGCCGGACTCGTCCTCGCGAGCTTCGCGACCTCGGCCGTCGTGAGGTACTCGTCCTGCTCTGCCACTGCTCCACCCACTGTTCCACCTCCACGAGCGGTCACGATCGGTACCGCACGAAGATGATTTGATCGAGCTGGCGAGATATTGTCAAGCGGTGACACACCTAGCCGCGTCCGGTTCTTGACGGAGCCGCGTGACATCCTTTACGTTGGTCGTGTGAGTAACCCCAGGCAGTTAAGGCAAGTGCTCGGGCGGCGCGTGCGTGAGTTACGTGAACAGGCCGGAGTCCGGCAGGAGGACCTCGCAGACAACGCCCGTGCGCTCGATCTGCCGTGGAACCGCTCCCGCATCGCCGCGCTGGAGCGGGGCGAGAAACCGATCAGTGTGGAGGACCTGGTCCTGATCGTCGCGCTGCTCAGCTCAGCACTGGACCGGCCCGTCGATGTGGCGGAGCTGTTTGACGCCGACGAGTCCGTACGCCTGTCGAAACTCGCCGAGATCCCGGCGCGGGCTCTGGCCGAGGTGCTGCGCGGCGCTGCCACGGACAGCAGGGTTGTGCTAGCCGGCGCACCCGAGGGCGGGTTGGACGTGGAGGCGTTCGAGGTCAACAGCTCCCGCATGGGGGCGTTCGCGCAGCTCACCGGTACGTCACCGTCGCTGGGTGAGCTGCGGGCCATCACGCGTTCGATGGGCGAGGCCGACGAGCGCGCTCGGCGCACGCTCGGTGAGGTGATCGGGGTGTACGCGGTGATGTGTCATGCGCTGTGGGGTCGGAGCCTGTCCGCTCAGCGGGATGCACTACTTGTGGTCGAAACAACCCTCAGCCCACCTCACTCGGCGAGCCTGGCAGCGCGGCGTGGGCGCGTGACGCGCGAATTGCTCGCCGAGCTGCGGCAGCTGCAAGCCAAGATCACCACAGCGGAGGACTGAGCGATGGCCAGCATCAAAAAACGCGGCGCCCGCTGGTACGCCCGCTACCGCGACGACACCGGCCACGAGCACGCGCAGCGGTTCGACCGCAAGGTCGACGCGCAGCGCTGGATCGACGAGGCCACCACGGCCCTCGTCACCGGCCAATACGTCGACCCGCGGGCCGGTCGGGTGACGATGTGCGAGTGCGCCGAGGCGTGGCGGCTGGCGGCGCCGCACGCACCGACCATGCGGGACAAGGTGCAGCGCACCCTCAAACTCCACATCTACCCGACGCTCGGCGACCTGCCGGTGAGCGCTGTCCGACCGTCAGCGGTGCAGAGCTGGGTCAGCGGCCTCCCGCTGGCGCCGTCGTCCGCGAAGGTGGCGCTGGGCTACCTGTCGTCGGTGTTCCGGGCAGCCGTGCGTGACCGACGCGTCGCCGCGAACCCCTGCGACGGCGTCAGTGTGGCGCCTGCGCGACGGTGCGAGGTGTGGATTCCGGACCTCGCGACGGTGCAGGCGTTGCGCCAGCAGCTACCCGAGCGGTACCGCGCCGTCGTCGATCTCGTCGCCGGATCCGGGATGCGCCAGGGGGAGGTATTCGGCCTGGAGGTTGACGGGGTCACCTTCCTGGGCTCCCGGGTGGTGTCGGTGCATCAGCAGCTCGTCTGCCTGTCGCCGCACCCGCCGTACCTCGACGAGGTCAAGAGCGAGGCGTCACAGCGGGTCATCCCGCTGGCGACGGTGACCACCGACGCC
>JALZAI010000320.1 GCA_030948475.1 Actinomycetota bacterium | reverse complement strand
TGCGCAGCCACTTCTTCCTCCTCGACCACGCCACCGACGTCGCGGACCTGACCGCGATCTGGGAGCCCCTCGCCACCCGCCTGGACACCCACGCCGACGCGGAGGAGCAGGTGTTCTATCCGGCCCTGCTGGAGCACGGTCAGGCAGGCGACCCGGAGGACGAGACCGACGACGCGATCGGCGACCACAACTCGATCCGCGATGCCGTCGCCGAGTCCCGCAAGCACCGCGTCGGCACCAAGGTCTGGTTCGAGGCGGTCGGCACCGCCCGCACCGAGAACGGCAAACACCTCGACGAGGAAGAACGCGAAGCGATGCCCGACTTCATCAAGAGCTCCACGCCTGAGCAGCGCCACGACCTGGCCATGGCCTGGCTGCGGTTCTACCACCAGCACGCCGGCGGCAAGAACGTTGACACCGCCGACAAGGACCCCGACGAGTACATCGCCGAGCACACCTGAGTAGCCGACAGCACGCGGATGCACCGCGCCAGCCGACGGCAACATGCGGGCCGGTCACGCCCGCCGTACGCCCGGGCGAAGCAGGACCCCGTGTGAGCGGGCCACCAAGCGACGCCAGCCAGGGCGGCAGTTCTTCACCGCCACGCTCACTTCGGCCTTGTCCTGCCTGGTCGCTCACAGCGGCCGCCGGGTGCTTCCCGCAATGCGCATCACGTCAACCGAGGAGAGACCGTGACCGAGTCCGCATCGATCATCGACAAGTTGCATCACGTCCTGAAGGAGACCGACGGTCTCGCCGACCGCGTGGAGCGGTCGCTGGTTGCGGCCCACGCGAAGGCGCAAGCGGAGCTGAACCCTGCCGTTTTTGACGCGCTGGACTGGCCCACCGACCTCGCCGCCTACGACAAGTACCTCCAAGGATTCCTACGATGGATCCCGCAGCAGTCCGACGCCGACGCGTGGAAGCAGCCCGCCGCCAAAGAACGGTTCGCCAAGGAGGTCAGCGTCCGCCTCGGACACTTCTTCTTCCTGATCGACCAAAAGGTCGACGACGGCGACACGGTGATCGCGGAGAACAGCGAGGCGTTCGCCGCGTGGCTGACCGCGTACACCCGTGAATGGGGAGAGTTCCTCGACACGCCCGATTCGTTCGACGATCAGATCCTGGACTCGTTCCTGCGCGACGCCCCGGAGTACACAATCGAGGAGTCGCTGGTCAACGCTCGAGCGAACATGCCCAGCGGCTGGGTCACGTTCAACCAGTTCTTCGCCCGCGAACTCAACGCCGGGCTGCGCCCGATCGCCGAACCGGCCACCAACCTCGTGCTGACCTCGCCGGCGGACTGCAGCTTCGAGCACCGCTTCGACATCGACGAGAACTCCCAGATCCCCGCGATCGAGGTCAAGACAACGCACCGCTACGGCAGCATCGCCCAATTGCTCGGAGACAGCGAGTACGGCGACCGCTTCGCCGGTGGCACGTTCGTGCACTACATGCTGCCGCCCTCGGCCTATCACCGCTTCCACTCTCCGGTCGCCGGCCTGGTCAAGGAGACGTTCGTGACCACCGGGCGGGTCTACATGCAGGTCGACATCGAGGACCATGAACTGAAGTCTCGCGACAACTCCGAGAGCGGGTACGAGTTCTTTCAAACCCGCGGGGTCGTCACCGTCGTCACCGTCGACACCTCCGGCAGCGACGCCGGCTACCTCGGCATGGTCGCCATGGTCCCGGTCGGCATGTCGCAGGTCGCCTCTGTCGTCCTCACCGCGACCGCGGGCAAGCCGCTTGCGAAGGGTGTGGAGTTCGGGTATTTCCAGTTCGGCGGCTCGGACATGATCCTGCTCTTCGAGGCAGGCGTCATCGACGACCTCGACACAGGCAAAAGCCTGCGGCATGTTGGATCGGTCATTGGACGGTGCCGAACGATCGACCAGGCCTTGGGACGCAGCGCGGCAACCCGGACGGTCCAGTGACCTAGAGATGCTCAGCTGCCGCCGCCTGCGTTGGCGGGTGCGTGGTGCGACGGGCCGTTTGACTGTCCGGGCAGTTTCTTCAAATGCATTGAGCGCACCACGTCGATGGTGGGTTTGAACGCGAACAGGATGGAACCGACCAGGAACAGCCAGTCAGCCGCCGATGTCGTGTTGGCGAAGAAGAAGAAGACGCTGCCGATGACGAAACAGACTGCCGCGCCGAAGTCAACGAGGGTGCGGACGACCTGATACCGCCAAGCGATGGAAATGTGAGCCGGCGTGAGGTCCGACAAGCGCGGGTCGAGCAGTTTCATGCTTCTTGCTACCACGGGTCTCGCTACCACGGGTCTCGTGCAGGCCTGGCTCGGGGCGAACGTCGATGTGACGGCTGGGATCGGGTCGAGGCAGTAGATGGAAGGCGTGGCGGTGAGGTGACTTGCCCATGACGAGCCCAGGGCGGATTCAGTGTCGCATCTTGCGTGCGGTTGGGGGCCGTGCCCGGCAGCGGGTGATCGTGCTGCTCGCCGCGGTGCTAGCGCTGCAAGGCGCCGATCTGTCGACGATCGGAGCTGTAGCGTCGCAGCTTAAGCCAGGATTGCACATTGGCAACACCGGCCTGGGCCTGCTTGTCACCGCGTCGGCCGGGGTCGGCGCGCTGGCGACTCTTCCGCTCGGCGCGGTGGTCGACCGCGCCAACCGAGCGCGGTTGCTGACCTGCGGGATCACGCTGTGGTCGGTGGCGATGTTGATCAGCGGCTGGTCGAGCACGTTCACCATGCTGCTGGTGACCCGACTCGCCCTGGGCGCCGTTGTGGCGGTCGCCGGTCCTACGATCGCGTCTTTGGCCGGTGATCTCTTCCCGCCCGGTGCTCGAGGTCAGCTCTATGGGTTCATCCTGTCGGGCGAGCTGCTCGGTGGCGGCTTCGGATTTCTTGTGTCAGGCAACGTGAGCTCGGCGTTCGGCTGGCGGTCGGCGTTCTGGCTCATGTCCGGGCTCAGCCTGCTGGTGGCCTATGCGCTGCACCGGCTCCTGCCCGAGCCGGCACGTGGGGGAGCGTCGATGCTGCACGAGGGCGCGGAGCGCATAGTGCCCGCAGGCGACGTGCGCCGAGACGGGTCGCCCGATCGCGCGTGCCCGCACGCCCCGCCTGATCCGCCGAACCCGCTGCAGACGCAGATACGGGATGCGGGTATAGCCCCGCATGAGCAGCTCGTGCTCCAGCGCGACACCGCGAAGCTGACATGGTGGGGCGCGGCACGCTACATCATCTCGATACGGACGAACCTGATCCTCATTACGGCCTCGGCGCTGGGCTACTCGCTGTATTCCGGGGTCCGGACGTTCGGGGTCATCTACGTGCAACACCGATTTGCCGTGGGGCAAAGCATCGCGACCCTGCTGTTGATCGTGCTAGGCGCTGGCGCAGTCGTCGGCGTGCTGCTGACCGGCCGCATCGCCGACACCCTCATCGACCACCGCCATCTCGCCGCCCGTCCGATGATCGCCGGCCTGGCATTCCTCGCCGCGGCGGTGCTGTTCATCCCCGCTCTGCTGGTTCCGTCGCTGTTCGTCGCGGCCCCGCTGTTCTTCCTCGCCGCCGCGGGCTTGGGCGGCACGAACCCACCGCTGGACGCCGCACGTCTAGACCTCATGCCCGCCCGGCTCTGGGGCCGCGCCGAATCCGTCCGAACCGCGCTGCGATCCCTGCTCGAAGCCGGCGCGCCGCTGCTGATCGGCGTGCTGGCCACCCAATTCGGAACCCCGACCAGCGGACTGGGACAGCCCACCAGCAACGCGCACGAGGGCAACGGGCTGTCCGAGGCGCTCCTCGTCGCGCTCCTACCCGTCCTGATGGCCGGTTTGCTCCTTCTCCTGCGAGCGCGACGCACCTACCCGCGCGACGTCGCGACCGCGCTCGCATCTGACTCGATCACCGCGCACTGAACCGGATCGCGAGCCAAAGCCGTGACCCGCGGGTTTCTCTGACGATCCATTCACTGCGTACCGCCGACACCGCCTCGCTCGGGTACCCGAGCGAGAACGGCGGAACCAGCGCCCTTACCCGCCGATCCCGTCGTCGAGCTCGCTACGCTCTGCTGCGTGGCGAGTCGGCGCGCTGGGTTGCTTCGTCGGCTGGAAGAGGGCCTGTACTCCTCCGTCAACGGCAACGCGCAGGCCTTCGGCTTTTCCATCACGGTGACCGTGTGCTTCGGAGTTGCCAGTCGTCTGCAGTCACGGCCCACGCTGGCCGACCTCCTGCTGTTCGCCTTGGCCGGCGTCGTGGCGTTCTCGGTTCTGAACGTTTTCGTCGCGCTGCGCCTGCGGACCGAGGTGACCCAGATAGGTTCTGGGCGGGCCACCCTCATCGGAACGGCCACCGACTTCATCGCAGTCGCCGCCGCTGTCGGCGCCGCGATCGGACTCAACCACATCACCAGCGGAGTGGTCGCGTGGGCGGTCACACCGTTCGTCGCCGCTGTCATATACGTCAGCGTCCAGTCGATCGAGCTGGCGGTGGGAGAGCGTGAGACCGAGGACGACGACACCGACGACCGGCAAGCGCCGCCACCGGAGGCGTAGCAATATGTCCATTCTGAAGCTACTACCGGTAGGCGTTAGCGTCAGCCTGGAGCGTCGGAGGCCGTGTCACGTGATTCTTGCCCGCAGCATCTTCGATCAGCGCGACCGCCTACGCCCATCTTGAAGGGACCGGGGATCATAGAGCGGATGAACCGGCTTGGAGCAGCGACAAGCCCATATCTCCTGCAGCACAAGAACAATCCGGTGGACTGGTGGCCCTGGTCTGAGGACGCCTTCGCCGAGGCCCGCCGCCGCGACGTCCCGGTCCTGCTGTCGGTCGGCTACGCCGCCTGTCACTGGTGTCACGTGATGGCGCACGACTCGTTCGAGAGTGCCGAAGTCGCCGAGTTCATGAATGAGCACTATGTCAGCGTCAAGGTCGACCGTGAGGAACGACCGGACGTCGATGCGGTCTACATGGAGGCCACCACCGCGTTGAC
>JALZAI010000249.1 GCA_030948475.1 Actinomycetota bacterium | reverse complement strand
GTCGGAAGGCGCCGGCGGCGGCGTCATGACCGACGAGACGACGGCTCACGACATCCGGCGGCTGCGGACCTTCATGCGATGCGCGCAACTGCTGCACGAGATGCCGAAGATCGTCATCGCGGCGATCAACGGCGCGTGCGCCGGCGCGGGCCTGGCGCTCGCTTGCGCCTGCGATCTGCGATATGCCGCGAACACGGCCGCGTTCAACACCGCCTTCCTATCCGCGGGTCTGTCCGGCGACTTTGGCGGGACATGGACTCTGCCCAGGATCATCGGGTCCGCGCGCGCCCGCGAGCTGTACCTGCTGTCGGAGAAGTTCGACGCTGCGACTGCGGAACGGCTCGGCCTGGTCAGCGGGACCGTGGACCGTGACGATCTCGCCCGGCACGTCAGGAGCGTTGCCGAAAAGTTGCTGAGCAGGGCGCCGGTAGCTGTGCGTGCCGTGAAGGCGAACATGAACGACAGTGCAGTAAACAGCTTCCGGGAGCAGCTCGACACCGAGGCCGATCGGCACATTCGGTGCGGGCGAACGGCGGACTCCCAGGAGGCAGCCAAGGCGTTCCTCGAGAAGCGCGCACCCGTGTTCACCGGAGCATGACGCCGTCGAACGGCGCTTCCGTCCGAGGTTTCGCACTGTGTCCCACGTCAGGGCGTCCCACGTGAGGGTTGCCCCCATCGAGACGCGAGGTCTGCCATCCTGCGTCGGGAGTCCCGTTCGGGGACCTTCGCGTCGTCAGATGCGGGTGAGGGCGGGCGCCCGGTGAATTGTTCCGACCGAGGCAGCCGCTTACAAGTTCCTAGAGGATCTACGTTGGGGCAGTACTCCGTGTCAATGCCGATCGAGAACGGGGCCAGTTGTGCCGGCTACCCTGACAATCTGCCGTCAAGCAAGCCTGACGGTAGATTCAGATAGGCTCGCGCCGGACAAACTGGGTGCCAGCTCGAGTTAGCCATGGCGCTGAATGGAATCGGTGACAAGATCGCATAGCCGGTCGAAAGTTCTGACAACCGACACATCCTCGCTGACAAACGCTGCGCGCGCGTTGCGGACGGCGTCGCCGAGCTGTTTCCAGGTGACCCACGCGATGGTCTGCGGGATCCGTTCGGTGAGCTCGGCCAGGTCCCCCTTGCGGGCTTCGGTCCTTTCGAGCACGCGCTCGAGCGATGTCGCTATCGCTTCGTGCACGGTCATTCGTCCGAGCCCCTTCACCGGCACGGGTGGTGCATACGGGATGATCAGGAGGAGCAATGGCGCTCGGTCGCCTGCACTGCGGATCACGGCGACGTACTCTCTCGCGAGTTGTTCTCGTTGAGACGAGCCCTGCCGAAGTCGCTTCGCCTCGATCAGGGTGCACGTTGACGGGACGATGAGCGAGGCGTCTGCTGTGGCTGCGACGATCCGTGGACTGATGTTCACCATAAACAGGCTGAGCTGGGCGCGGCCGTGGATTTGGCGATCCCTCCGGACTAACCCGTATCCCGGGGGTGGCGCGATTCGAACTCGCGACCGCTTCGCCGCGCGCGAAGAGACATCCATCGGTAACGTGGCGATGCGGGTGAAATTGTTGCGTTTTGCGGCACCGCCTACGGTCTCTCGTACCCGTTCCGACTAGCATTTTCGGTCACCTACTGCTGTACAAGCTGCGGTACTGCTGTACACCGATCATGCCCTCCTCAGCCTGGAGGCCCCGTGTTTACTGGGCTGTAGAGTCGGGGTGACAGGATTTGAACCTGCGGCCTCTTCGTCCCGAACGAAGCGCGCTACCAAGCTGCGCCACACCCCGGCGGCACACAACCGCCCCAGCATAACGGGTCGCCACTGCTCATTGTCGGGGAACGAGGGTCAGCAGCGACGCCTCCGGTCGGCAGGCGAAGCGCACCGGTTGGTACGGGCTGGTGCCCAGGCCGGCGCTGACGTGGAAGTACATGTGGCCGTCCCAGGGGTGCAGCCCGCGGGCCCGCCGTACGTCGATTCCGGAGTTGGTCACGATCGCCGGTCCGAACGGGATCCGGACCTGTCCGCCATGCGTGTGCCCGGCCAGCACGAGGTCGTAGTCGTCCGCAGCGAACGACGAGAGCAGGGACGGTTCGGGGGAGTGGGTGACGCCGATGCGGACCACCGCGGCAGCGTCGGCCGGCCCGGCGATCAGGTCGTATCGGGCTCGTGCGAGGTACGGGTCGTCGGTGCCGGCCACCGCGACACTGACTCCGGCAGTGTCGATGGTGGCGCGCCGGTGGGTGAGGTCGAGCCAGCCGGCGCGCTCCATCGCCGCAGCCATCTGCGGCCACGGCAAGGTCGGGCCGTGCACGTGCGTGTGTTGTGTCGACAGGTACCGGATCGGGTTCTTCGGCTGGGGCGCGTAGTAGTCGTTGTTGCCCGGGACGAACCCGCCAGCTACGTCGAGCAGCGGCTCGAGGGCGCGCATCACGGCGGGGATGCCGCGTGGGGCCGAGAGCGTGTCGCCAGTGTTGATCACGAGGTCAGGACGCAGGTCGGCGAGGCTGCGAATCCAGTCCTGCTTGCGGTGCTGTTGCGGCGTGAGGTGGATGTCGGAGATGTGCAGCAGCCGAATCGGGGTGGCGCCGTGCGCGAGGACAGGCACGTCGAAGCGCCGCAGGATGAACGCATTGCGCTCGATCAGGCCGCCGTAGGCCAGCGTGGCCGCCCCGGCCGCGATCAGGACAGGGAGCGCGCGTGCCATGGCGACAGCCTACGGATGCGATTCGATGCGATGCCCTCGCCTACCGTGAGTGTCATGGCCGAGTTGAAGACCCGTCTGCATGCCGATCTGACGGCCGCGATGAAGGCTCGCGACGAGCTCACGAAGGCGACCTTGCGCATGGCGCTGTCCGCGGTCTCGACGGAGGAGGTGGCCGGCAAGACGGCACGCGAACTCGGTGATGACGAAGTCCTCAAGGTTCTGACCCACGAGGCAAAACGACGCCGTGAGGCGGCCGAGGCGTTCGATTCGGCGGGACGCGGCGAGCTGGCCGAACGCGAGCGTGCCGAAGGTCGGGTGCTCGCCGCCTATCTGCCGGCGCCACTCGCGGACACCGAGCTCGCCGAGCTGGTGCGCGCTGCACTTGCCGAGACCGGCGCGAGCGGTATGGCACAGCTCGGCGCGGTGATGAAACTCGTCCAGCCGCGAGTGGCCGGACGCGCCGACGGACGCCGAGTCAGCGACGAGGTTCGCCGCCAACTGGCGTGAGCGAGGCTTGCGAGCGAACAAGTGTCATCGGGCGCTACCGCCCGAACGAGCGCAGCGCGGCTCGGGGGTAGGCGCGCTGAAGCTGTCAGTTCCCGCCCGAGCCGTTACCAGGGCCTGGGCTGTGCGGAGGCGGGCTGTGCGGCGGCGGGCTGTGCGGAGGCGGGCTGTGCGGCGGCGGGCTGTGCCCGTTGCCCGAACTGCTGCCGCCCGGTGACGGAGCCGGGTGACCATGGCTCGAGGAGCTCGGCTGCGTCACCGGGGGCGGGGGAGGCGGTGGCGGCGGCGGAACGTAGATCGACTGTTGCCTGCCGGACGACGGGCAGACGGTGATCGTCGATCCGCGCGGCGCCCGCTGCGGGGCGTAGTAGGCGATCGTGCTCAGCGTGTGGCTGCTCGCGCACAGCACCTGGTCGCTCGGGTCGAGCTGGGCCATCTTGTAGCCGTAGGTCGTGAGCCGACTCTTCGCCTCGGCGAGGGTCAGCCCAGTAACGTCCGGAACCGAGTCACCTGGGGCGAGGCCAGGGTCTTCCCACGCCCAGCTCTGGCGGGCCAAGCTCGGACGGAGCGCTTCGAGCCAGAGCTTCGAGGCGTACGCGCCGTAGGCGTCGTGGCCCGGGTCGGCGATGCCCGGAAGCCCGGCCGCCGCCGCGTTCGGGTGATCGAAGTTGATCAGCCCGGTCGCAGCCACCAGGTTCGGTGTCATCCCGACGAACCACAACGAGGCGTTCTTGTTGGTCTCGCGGCCCAACCTGTCGACGGCCGTACTCGTCCCGGTCTTGCCGGCGACGTCGCTGTGGTTGGCCTTGTACCAGGATCGGAATGCGTCGGCTGACGTGCCAGGGGACCTCGTGTCGCCGGAGAGGATCTTGATCGCCTGCTGCGCAACCTGCGGGGCAACGGCCTGCACGCCCGGCGAGCGCGGCACGGTGATGCTTCGTCCGTTGTTGTCGTTGACCGACACGATTGGCGCCGGGACGTTGTACTTGCCGTTGTCGGTGACGCCTGCGTAAGCCCCAGCGATTTCGAGCGGGCTGGTGCCGACGTCGCCGAGGACCAATTGTTGCGCGCGCCCCAGGTTGACGATCGTCTGCGCGACGGTCTGCCCGCGCTGATCGCTTGGCGCCCGCAGGCCGGTCATGCCGAGCCTTTCCGCGATGTCCACGATCGGCTTGAGCTGACATCCGAGGAGCTGGTCAGCCATCCCCACGAAGAACGTGTTGGACGATTTCGTCGTCGCGGTGGAAAGGGATTCGTTGGCGTTGTAGAACTCGTTCGCGTCGCCGTTCTTCGCACGCGACGTGGTTACGCAGTTCTGTGTCTGGTAACCCTGCGAGCTCGGCGGTGTCTGTAGCAGCCAGCCGCTCGGGACGCCCGTTGACAGCGCGGCGAGGAGTGGGAAGAGCTTGTAGGTCGATGCGCCCTGCGCTGAGTATTCGGTGAAGATCGGAAGCGTCGTGTGCGAGCGGTCCTTGGTCGAGGTCGGGTTGCCGTACTTCTTGGTCGTCGCCATCGCGAGTACGTTGCCCGAGCGCGGGTCGAGCACGGGCATGACCGCCGTCATCGGGGACGTCCCGGGCATCGACTTTGCCAGGCGTGATTGGACGCTGTTCTGCAGACCGGCGTCGAGCGTCGTGACGATCCGCAGGCCACCAGTGCGCAACTGCGCGTCCGTTACGACCTTGTGCTCGATGAGCCAGTTCACCGCATAGCTGCAGAAGAAGCCGACGTTGATGACGCTGCTCGGCGCGTTCGCGCAGCCCTCACGTACCTGCGGCGGCTTGGTGGTCGCGAGCGCGACCGGCGTTGCCGCGTACCTGTCGGCCTGCGGCTGGGTCAGGTCGCCGACGCTGACGAGGCTCTGCAGCACCTCGTTGCGGCGCTGTCGCGCGGCGTCCGGGTTCACGAACGGGTCGTACTGCGTGGGAGCGCGAAGCAGGCCGACCAGCATCGCCGACTCGGGCAGCGTCAGCGCACGGGCGTGCTTGCCGAAGTAGGTCTGCGCAGCCGTCTCGATGCCGTAGGAGTTCTCGCCGAAGAACGCGATGTTGAGGTAGTTGTCGAGGATCGCGGCCTTCGACTCGTGCTCGGTGTTCTCGATGTAGAGAGCGCACTTGGCGTCCTCAATCTTGCGATTGAGATTCTGGTCGATCGCCAGCTGCTGCTTCTTGAGGTCGTCGCCCGCCTGGTAGTACCGGATCTGCTTGACGTACTGCATGGTCAGCGTCGACCCGCCCTGGGTGTCGCCGCTTGTCGTGCTGACGGCCGAGCGGATCAGGCCGCGCATGTCCACGCCGTGGTGCGAGAAGAAGCGGCGATCCTCCGTCGCCACGAGCGCCCGCTGCAGGTATTCGGGAACCTGCGTGAGCGCGATGGGCTGCCGATCCTGCTTGAAAATCGTCGCGATGAGCGTCTTGGCGTCGCTCGCATACAACCGGGTCTTCTGTGGCGGCGGCGTCTCCTGGAGGTTGCACGACTTGCTGAGGAACTTCTTCGATTCCTGATCGGCGGCCAGGCCGATCCCGCCTACGAAGGGAAGCACCAGTCCAGCGACCAGGATTCCGGCGGCGACAAGTGCCCCGACCAGCTTCGTCAGCACCAGCGCGGCGTTGGGGCGCTCTGGTGCTCCGGGTCGGGTTGCCATGGGGTTCAAGGATAACCGGCTCGCCGGTGTGCTCTGTGCCGCGCTGCCCCAAGACTCAGGCGCGCTCACCGAGATTGAGCAGTTCGCCGATCCGGCGCAGGCCACCCAGGTCATGAACGTCGGCCGGCAGCGCACGCACCTCGATCACAGGGACTTCGGGATGGGCGCTGACGAAGCGCCGCGACATTCGAGCGTCGTGTTCGGCGCCGGACGCGATTTCGACGTGCACTCGCAATGCTGCCTCGGCCAGCGGGTTCAATGCCGCCGTGGCGGCAAGCGTGTCGGCCGCCGCCTCGGCGCGGGCAGCCCGCAGCGGCGGATCCTGCAGCTCGGTTTGCCGGACTCGATTCACTACCAGCCCAGCGAGCGGCATCCGCTCGGCGCTGAGCCGCTCGACGAAGTAGGACGCCTCGCGCAGCGCGTCCGGTTCGGGTGCGGCCACCACGACGAACGCTGTACCGGGCGCCTCGAGCAGCTCGTAGGTGTGCTGTGCGCGCTCACGGAAGCCGCCGAACATCGATTCCAGGGCGGAGACGAACGAGGACAGGTCGCCGAGCAGCTGGCCGCCCAGCACCTTGGTGAACACGCGAGCCAGCGCCCCGACGCCCGCGGTCACGACCTTGAGGTACGCCTTGCCGCTGGCGCGCGCGGGGGCGGTGAGCACCCGGATCATCCGTCCGTCCAGGAATCGTCCCAGCCGGTTGGGCGCGTCCAGGAAATCCAAAGCCGATCGGGACGGCGGAGTGTCGACGACGATGAGGTCCCACGCCTTTGCCGCGACGAGCTGTCCTAGCTTCTCCATCGCCATGTACTCCTGCGTGCCGGCGAACGATGAGGACAACGTTTGGTAGAACGGGTTCGCGAAGATCTGTTCGGCACGTTCGGGCGCGGTGTGCTCGAGGACCACGTCGTCGAAGGTGCGCTTCATGTCGAGCATCATCGCGAACAGCCTGCCCTCGGTGTCCGGCTCCGTCGCGTCCTTCACCTCACGGGGCGTGTTGTCGAGTTCGGTCAGCCCCATCGACTGCGCGAGACGGCGGGCGGGGTCGATCGTGAGCACGACAGTGCGGCGTCCCGCCTCGGCGCCGACCAGCGCCATCGCCGCCGCGATGGTGGTCTTGCCGACGCCGCCGCTGCCACAAGTGACCACCACTCGAGTCTTGGGATCGCGGACGAGTGCGGGTAGGTCGAGGTGCTTCATGGCGTCGCTGCCGCAGCGGCCTGCACGGTGAAGTGCGCGGCTAGCTCGGCGAGCTCGCCCAGTTCGACCGGCGGGTTGAGGTCGGGCAGTTCGATTCGCGGGGCGTCCACCGCCTCGAGGCGCGCCTCGTTCTCTGCCTGGATCTGGAGCCGATCCGCGTAATCGCCCATCTGCTTCGCGAGCGCGCCGGCCAACGCCACCGGGATGCTGGCCGCACGCAGTCCCGACTCGAGCAGCTTGGGATCGACGACGTTTCCCGGGCCGAGCTGGCCCGGGCCAATGAGTTGGGGACGGGCCCGATTGACGATCACGGCACCCAGCTGATAGCCGGCCGCAGCGAGATCCTCGGCGGCGTCGATCGTCTCCTGAACCGGCATTTCCTCGAGCAAAGTCACCAGATGCACCTGGGTCCGCGCCCCGTGCAGCAACTTGATGACGCCTTCACTTTGCCGGTTGATCGGGCCGAAGCTGGTGAGGTTCGCGACCTCCTTGGTGGCGTCCAGGAACTTCACGATGCGTCCGGTCGGCGGGGCGTCCAGCACCACCGTGTCGTAGGCAAGATGGCCGTCGGACTCGGTGCGGGTGGCTGCCTCCTTGACCTTCCCGGTCAGCAGCACGTCCCGCAGTCCCGGCGCGAGGGTCGTCACGAAATCGACGGCGCCCATCTTCCTCAGCCCGCGTGCCGACCGCTTGAGCCCGTAGAACATGTCGAGGTACTCGATCATCGCCTGCTCTGCGTCGATCGCAAGACCCCAGACCGTCCCGCGGCCTGCCGTCGTCGTCAGCCGTCGTTCGCTGTAGGGCAGCGCGGGGACGTCGAACAACTGCGCCAGCGCCTGGCGTGCCTCGACCTCGACGAGCAGGACCTTGCGACCGCCGCACGCCAGCGCAAAGGCGAGTGCGGCGGCGGCGGTGGTCTTTCCGGTCCCGCCCTTGCCGGTGACGACGTGCAGTCGCGCCGTCCGCGAGATTCCCGGCGCCAGATCCGGCGGAGCCTCGCGCAAGCCGCTGGATGAGGTCATTCGGCAAGCCTAGGGATGGGGTTGGACGACACTCGCGCCGCGAGGTCGAGGTCACAGCACAGCGCTACGGTGTCGTGATGGGAGCTGCCTTGGACCGGCTGGCCGAACTCGGCGTCCAACTGCCTCCGGTCGTGCCTCCTGTCGCCGCGTACGTCCCGGCAGTGCGCAGCGGGTCGCTGGTCTTCACATCCGGTCAGTTGCCGATGGTGGACGGGTCCTTGCCGGCGACCGGGCTGGTCGGCGCCGCGGTGTCGCCGGAGGATGCCACGGCTCTGGCGCGGACGTGTGCGCTGAACGCGCTTGCCGCCGTGCACGAGCTGGTGGGGCTGGACTCGGTCGTACGCGTCGTGAAGCTCGTGGGTTTCGTCGCGTCCGTGGCGGGTTTCGCTGGCCAACCCGCCGTCGTGAACGGTGCGTCCGAGCTGCTGGGGCAGGTGTTCGGCGACGCCGGACAGCACGCCCGCTCGGCCGTGGGCGTCGCCGCGCTGCCATTGGACGCACCGGTCGAGGTCGAGTTGATTGTCGAGGTGGCGTGAGCAGTACCCCGCGCGACGCGGTGCCGGTGCGCGATGCAGCGACAATCGTGCTGCTGCGCGACGGGGTGTCCGGAATCGAGGTGTGGCTGCTCACCCGCGTCACGCAGATGGTCTTCGCGGCGGGGATGAGCGTGTTCCCCGGCGGCCGGGTTGACGCCGCGGACGCGGACCTGCCGTTCGTGCCCGGATCCGAGGCACTCACCGCCGTCCGCTATAGCTGTGCGCCGGAGGTGGCGCGCGCGTGGCTAGGCGCCGCCGTTCGCGAGACGTTCGAAGAAACCGGTGTCCTGCTCACGACACCGAGTGCCGATCTCGCCGATGCGCGCGAGGACGTCGAGACCGGGCGAGTGCCGTTCGGCTCGCTGCTGCGCGAGCACGGGCTCAGCGTCGACGCCGGGGCACTGCGTCCGTGGGGACGCTGGGTGACGCCGGCCGGCGAGGCTCGGC
>JALZAI010000220.1 GCA_030948475.1 Actinomycetota bacterium | reverse complement strand
AGGCCAGCACGCGCGCTCATTATCGCGCCCTCGAGGTCGATGGGATGGCCGGCGGTGCTGCCGCTGACTCCCTGCCATCTCACGGAACTGGCCACTGCCTTGGGTAGGTTGCGCGCAATCTTCGTGTTCGCCGTCTTCGGCTTCGTCGCCATCGTCGTCGGGTTTGGCGTGCAGGCGCGTGCCCTCGCTTCAGCTGCCCAGCCCATCGTCGTGGCGCACCGCGGCGGTGAATACAACTTCCCGGAGAACACCATTGCCGGGCTCACCGCGTCTGCGCGCAAGGGCCAGATCGTTGAGACCGACGTGCGGTGGACCTCGGACGGATGGGCCGTGCTGATCCACGATGAAGACACGGCTCGGGTGTTCGACTGCGCCGAGCGGAACTGGCCAGGAACGGGCGCACGACCTACGGCGTGGCGAGCTATCCCACGCTGCTGAGCGAGTTGGCAAAGATTCCCGGCGTACGGCTGTGGCCTGAGATCAAGGTGGATCAGACGACCGAGCAGAACCACCGCTTCGTCGCCCGCCTCACCGAGTACGGCCTGCTGTCCGGTTCCACCATTACCAGCTTCTCCGGGGAGCGCCTCGTGGCAATCCGTGCGGCTGCGCTGGACCTGGGCCCCACGAACGTAACCACGTTGCTGTACGAGGCTGGCCAACCCACCGCGTGGTCTGACGTAGCGACCTACCACGTGCAGGAGATCGGCCCGAGCTACTACACCGTCAACACGCCGGACTTCATATCGAACGCGCGTGCTGGAGGGCTGGCTGTGGCGGTGTACAACGCGGATCGCGCCACACGGTGGGCCGAGGTCACCAACCTGGGCGTGGACAACATCATCACCCGATATCCGGACGCTGCGCAGAAATGGCAACAAACGGTGCCGCCCCCTGCTCTCGGCGATTCGTGAGATCGCATCAGAACAGTCGGGCGTGCTGGTCCTGTTCCAGGTCCAGCAGGAATCGCTTGCGCCGCGACCCGCCCGCGTAGCCGTGCGTCAATTCGGGCATACCGGGTAGTCGCGCCCGCGTCCCGAAACGGAAGCCGCGACCGTCGCCAAACATAAGGGAACTAGGCCACACTCGACTGAGTTAAGCCAGTAGGAAAACGATTTTACCGAGGGTGTTCAGGAGGAGACAGGCGGCTATGGCCGAGAACCCCGTCATCAAGAAATTCGGAAACGCCTCGCGCGCGAATCCGGTCGTAACCCCGACCGCCGGCGATCTGCAGAACCTGTATGAAAAGCCGGCGTACGCCGGGCCACGTCCGGGTCAGCGCTACATGACCCTCGACGACGTCGTGCAGCGCACCGGCGCGATGCTCGCCGTGCTGCTCGCAGCGGGCGCCGTGTCGTGGGTGCTGACTCCGGCCAAGGTCGAGATCCCGCTGCTGATCATAGCGCTGATGGGCAGCCTCGGCGTCGGTCTCTACATGGCCTTCACGATGCGGGCCAACGCGGCATTGTGCATGGTGTACTCGGTCTTCGAGGGCGTCCTGCTCGGCGCGATCAGCAAGATGTTCGAACGCGCCTACTCGGGCATCGTCGTCCAGGCGCTGACCGGCACCGTGATGGTCGCGGTCGGCATGCTCTTCGTCTACAAGATCGGCGCAATCCGGGTGACGCCGAAGTTCACCCGCGTCGTCGTCGGCGCGACGATCGGCGCGTTCGGACTGATGGTCGTGAACCTGATCGCGCAGCTGTTCACCTCGGACGGACTGGGGCTACGCAGCGGCGGGGCGCTGGCGGTCGTCTTCAGCCTCGTGTGCATCGTGATCGCGTCGATGAACCTGGTGCTCGACTTCGACATGATCGAGCGCGGCATCCGCAACGGCGCCGACCAGAAGTTCGCCTGGTACGCCTCGTTCGGGCTTATGGTGACGCTGGTCTGGCTCTACATCGAGATCCTGCGCCTGCTCGGGTACATGCGCAGCGACTGACCTCGCGCAGCGCCGCCCTTGCACCCGGTTTGTTTCTGGGACGCCAGGATTGACCACCAATCCAGGTGCAAAGGCGTGCGGACCTAAGAGAGCCGCTCGACGATCATGGCCATGCCCTGGCCACCACCGACGCACATGGTCTCCAGGCCGAACTGCAGGTCGTGGAACTTCAGCGAGTTGAGCAGCGTGGACGTGATCCGCGCTCCGGTCATCCCGAACGGGTGCCCGATTGCGATCGCGCCGCCGTTGACGTTGAGCCGATCCATATCGATGCCGAGCTCGCGCTGCGAGGCCAGCACCTGCGCCGCGAACGCCTCGTTGAGCTCGACCAGGTCGATGTCGCCGATGCTCATGCCGGCGTTGGCCAGCGCCCGCCGGGACGCCTCGACCGGCCCGAGACCCATGATCTCCGGCGACAGCGCGCTGACTCCGGTGGCGACGATGCGCGCAAGCGGCGTCAGCCCCAGTTCGGCTGCCTTGTCGGCGCTGAGGATCACCACGGCAGCCGCGCCGTCGTTGAGCGGGCAGCAGTTGCCCGCCGTGACCCGTCCGTCCGGGCGGAACACCGGCTTGAGTCCGGACACGGCCTCGTAGGTGACGCCGGCACGCGGCCCGTCGTCCTTGGACACGAGCGTCCCGTCGGGCAACGTCACCGGGGTGATGTCGCCGGCCCAGAAGCCGTTGGCGAGCGCGGCCTCGGCGAGATTGTGCGAGCGCACGCCGAAGTGGTCCATGTCCTCGCGGCTGACGTCGTTGAGCAGTGCTACGTTTTCGGCCGTCTGGCCCATCGCGATGTAGACGTCGGGCAACAGGTCGTCCGAGCGCGGGTCGTGCCACGACGAGGCGCCCGACTCGGCCGCCTTCGCGGTGCGCTGCTCGGCCTCGGCGAAGTGCGGATTATGCGTGTCCGGCCACCCGTCGCTGTTGCCCTTCGCGAAGCGCGACACGGTCTCGACGCCGGCCGACACGAACGCCGAACCCTCGCCGGCCTTGATCGCGTGGAAAGCCATCCGCGAAGTCTGCAATGAGGACGAGCAATACCGGTTCACCGTCGTCCCCGAGAGAAAGTCGTAGCCGAGCCCGACCGCGACGGTGCGCGCGACGTTGAAGCCGGACTCGCCGCCCGGCTGGCCGCAGCCCATCATCAGGTCGTCGAGGTCGTGCGCGTCGAGGTCGGGCACCTTGTCCAGCGCCGCCCGTACCATTTGCCCGGCCAGCTCGTCCGGACGGATGCTGGCCAGCGTCCCTTTCACCGCACGTCCGATCGGCGAACGGGCGGTGGATACGATCACGGCTTCGGGCATCGGTTCTCCTCTGGTGGTGTGATCAACATCAGCGCGCCGCGGCCGGGCTCACCGGGGTCGCACTCTCGGTGGCCAGCGGGACGAGTTGGCCGGGCCACCGGCGCCGCAGCCGCGCCCAGACGC
>JALZAI010000190.1 GCA_030948475.1 Actinomycetota bacterium | reverse complement strand
GTTGGCGGCCAGTTCGCCCGGGAAGCCTGCGCCGCTACGCGGACTGACGAACCCTCGCATGCCGGGCGTCGTGGCGAGCGAACTTCCGAGCTTCGGCACTGCCGAGTGCGAGCACGGCCCCGACCGTCAAGACCCCGACAGAAACAACGCTGAGTCGACCGACTGACGGAGCGGCGATCAGGACAGGAAGCAGGCGCACGGCGACAGCACTGCCGCTGGCCCGCATCGCCGCCGCCCAGGCAAGCGCAGAGGTCACCCGACCTGCCTCGGCGCTCGCGGCGACCCTGGCATCCATTTCGCCCTGGAACGCGGTCATGCTCAGGCCGGAGAAGAACTGAGCAGCCAAGAGGCCGACGATGTTCCACGGGGCGAAGATCCAACCAGCGAGCATGCCGGCGCCCCATACCGGCCACCCGATGCTGGTCGGGAGTCGGAGTCGGGCGACCCTTTCGCCAGCGGACGACGCGAACAGGCAACCGGCGCTAAAGGTAATCGCGGAGACGACCACTGCAACATGGCCGTAGAGCTCGGCCGCCAGTGCAGTACTCAGGGTGGTCGGACCCGAGGCGAGAAGCATGATCACGGCGCCGCCGGACAAGAGGATCGGTTGCCGTCCGAGCCGGCGTCGAGCAACGGGCTCGCGGCGGTCATGGCGAGCGAACAGCGAGTTCCGGATGCCAGAAACTGCACCTGCGCCGCTCCCCCCGCCGTCGATAGCAAATCGCAGGTCGCGACCGCTTCGCACGAGCGCCCCACGAGCGCACACGAACTGAGGAACGACGCTCGCACCATATAGGACGATCACCCAACTCACGACGGTCGCGCTGGTGCCGCCACCCACACTGATCGGCAGAAGGGCAGCAACGCTGGCACCAACGGCTTCGATGGCGGCAATCGCGACGGCATATCGCGTCATCGCGCGCGCACCAGGATCAGCGGCTGCCACCTCGGCTCGCATGCCCGCGTAGCCCGTCCATGCAGCCACGTTCATGAGAATGACGCCTGATGCGACCAGGGAAGGCGAGCAGTCGAGAAGCAGCGCTGACATGGTGCCGATACGAAGGACGAGTTCGGCGCTGCCGCTGACGCACAGCAGGGTACGTCCATTGAACCGCCTCGCGAGCGCGGCGGTGACCGGGGCGGAGCACACGACGCCGGCCAGCATGGCCGCGTTGTAGAGTCCGGCCGAGGACAGGCCGCCCCGGGTGACGGCCAGCAGGATGAAGGTTGTCCATCCGAGAGAGAGCCCGAACGAATCGACCAGCCCCGCGGCGAGCAGGCCATGTACCCTCGCTCGGTTAGAGCACGTCACTGCGGCCGACGAACAGCGACGTCGGTATAGGAAAGCCGTTGAAGGTCGAGGCGTAGCTCAGCGTGTATGCGCCGGCAGCACCGATATACACGCGATCCCCGACGTCGATGGTTGAGGGGAGCGCTACGCTGTAGAACATGGTGTCCGAGCTGTCGCAACTCGGCCCGGTGATGGTAAATGGAAGATGCGCCTCGAATGCGTGCTCCGGACGCGAGGTCCATAACGGGTACTCCCACTGATTCACGGTCTGCTGCGTCTCCATGAGCCCGTTGTAGGCGCCGACATCAAGATAGATCCAGTTCTCGTTGGCGCGAACCTCGCGACCCAAGACGCTGGCGACCATCACCGCACTTTCCGCGACCACGTGGCGACCCGGTTCGACTGCGAGTAACGCTGGGCGATACGGAAGCAGGTCGTCGAGCGCCGCCATAATCACTGTACCGATCTGGCTGATTGACGGAACTTCGCGGCCGTATCGAGCGGGAAAGCCGCCGCCGAGATTAAGCATCTCGAGGTAGATGCCGTCTCGCGCCATATCGGACATCAACCGACCGACGGCTGCAATGGCCAGCCGCCACGCACTCGTGGCTGTGCATTGCGATCCGACATGGAATGTCACCCCATAGGGCTGCAAGCCGAGGCTGCGCGCCAGCAGGAGCAGAGCCCTCGCCTGATGAGCTTCAGCTCCGAACTTGCGGGAGAGCGGGAAGATACTCGTGCTGTCGTCGACACGAAGTCGGACATAGACCGCGCTTCCCGGTGCGTGCTGGGCCAGCTTCCGTAGCTCGCCCTCGGAGTCGAAGCTGAACCGCCACAGTCCGGCCTCGCGAGCAGCAGCAACCGCCGCCGGCGCCTTGATGGGGTTGCTGAACAACACCTCGGCCGGATCGACTCCGATCGCCATCAGCGCATTGAGCTCGCCGATGGATGCCACCTCGAAACTCGAGCCAAGCGCTATGAGGGTGCGCAGTATCTCGGGACTCGAGTTGCACTTCATGGCGTAGAACGGACTCACCTGGGGAAGTGCGCTGCGCAAACGTACGAACCGGCGAGACACGGTGTTCAGATCGCACATCAGGTACGGTGTCTGCGCCTGGATCGCGTACAGCGCGTCGGGATGCAGCGCTTTCGGCCATGAGGAAGGCACCCTGAGACGCGCCTGCGGCTCGGCGAGGATGCGAGTCACGCCTGGGCTCGCTGAACTTCACGAGACGCATGCGAAGTCTCGCCGTCCTCACTATTGTCTGTCATCGTCGTGTCGGCCTCCAGCAGCGCTCGTACCTGATCGGCTGGAACCGGGTGGGAGAAGTAGAAGCCTTGACCGATTTCGCATCCGATCCGACGCAACGCGAGGAACTGTTCGTAGTGCTCCAGTCCCTCGGCGACGGTGGTTATTCCTAGTCCCTGACCGAGCTGCACTATGGTGCGGGCCAGCGTCATCTCGTCCGACGAACTGTTCAATCGCTCGACGAAGGACTTGTCGATCTTGAGAATGTCGAACGGAAACTGGTGCAGGTAACTCAGCGAGGAGTAGCCCGTGCCGAAGTCATCGATTGCTAGGCGAATACCCATCTCCTTCAGGCTGTTGAGGATCCTCAGTATCTCGGCCGTATCGTTCATGAGGACGCTCTCGGTCATCTCAAGACATAGCTGCTTGGGTTGGAGGCCACTATCGGCGAGGGCATCGGCAACCATGTTCAGGAAGTCCGCCTGTTCGAGCTGGCGTCCCGATACGTTGACATTCATGCTCAGTAACCGCTCGCCATTTGTGTGCCATGCCACCGCCTGCCGACACGCTTCCCTGAGTACCCATCGACCGAGCGGACGTATCAACCCGGTCGTTTCGGCGAGCGGAATGAATTCTGACGGCGAAATCAAACCCCGGGTCGGATGGTTCCAGCGTGCGAGGGCCTCGAAACCGAGGAGGCTGCCGGTTTCCAGGTCGATGGTCGGCTGGTAGTACAGCTCGAACTGCTCCTCTTCCAGACCGCGACGCATATCCGACCCGAGCTGTAACCGGTCCACCAGCGCAGTGTGCATCCCGGAGTGGTACGTCGCATATCCGCCCTCACCCATGGCCTTCGCCCGGTACATGGCCAAATCAGCATTGCGCATCAGTTGACCGGGGTCCCCCGCATCCAGTCCGGCAATAGCAATTCCGATGCTGACCCGCACATGTAGCTCGTGGTCGTCGACCATGAATGGTCGATGAATCTTCTCGAGGATTCGGACGGCGACAGCCTCGGCGTTATTGTGCTCGTCGTCCTCGGAATACTGGATTAGGATCGCGAACTCGTCACCGCCGAACCGGGCAACCGTGTCCTCTGGCCGAACCGAGTCGCGAAGCCGGTCAGCGACCTTGATCAGCAGCTCGTCTCCGGTGCCGTGTCCCCGGCTATCGTTGACCTCCTTGAAACCGTCCAGGTCAAGGAAGAGGACGGCGATCCGGGCATTGTCGCTGTCCCGTCGCCGCAGTGCGTGCTGGGCCCGGTCCTCGAACAACGCCCGATTGGCCAGGTTCGTCAAGCCGTCGTGCAGGGCCTCGTGAACCAACTGGTTCTCGAGCTCTTTTCGATCAGTGATGTCTCGTGTGTTCAGCACCAGAGCGCCGACGTTCGGATCCTCCAGCAGGTTGGTGATCGTGATCTCGGCTTGGCAGAGCCGTCCGTCGGCACGCCGGAGCGGCAGCTCAAGGGTCAGCGTCCCGTAAGGTCTGCATGCCGCGCTTTGTAGTGCCTCGCGCAGTCGACCCGCGGCGCGAAGATCAAGCAATGTCGTCAGCGGTTGGTTCGCGAGAGCATTGGCCGAGTGTCCGAACACGCGCGCCATCGACTCGCTCTGATAGATCACTTTCGCGTCCACATCGACGACAGTGACCACGTCGGAGCTGTGCTGAACGAGTGCTTCGAAGCGTTGCTCCCTGGCGCGCAGTTCCGCCGTGCGCTCGGCGACCCTCGCCTCAAGTCCGCGGGTCAGAGCACGGTTCTCTACCAGAGTGAGCACCTGGCGGCCGACGATGAGCAGGATGATGACGCTGCGATTCCACGAGACGAACGGGTCCACGGTGTCCGACCGCACCAGCTCCACCGTGCTGGTGGCTACCGCTGCAAGAACGGCCACGTAGGGCAGCAACACGCCCATCGATCTGCCTACGGTCTCTTCCCCCCGCCAGGCGCCCACGCTACGGGTTGGCTTCACGGCCGCCAGCAGTATCAGCAGGAAGCCGACGAACCATCCCAGGTCGATGATGGCGCCGGAGTTGTAGGTGTTCGTCAACGTCAGGTAGGCGAAGCCGCTGTCGGAAATCGCGAAGGTAACCAGACCGGCGCCGACCAATATCAGTGGCATGGGCACGGCATGGGTCTGCCGTCCTCGGGCGAGCATGAAGAGCACGATGGTTACGACGACGACGTCGCTGACGGGGTAGGCGAGGCTGATGATCAGGCCGAGCGCGCTGTCGGCTCCGGCGCGGATCAACGGTCCGAGGACGAGCGCCCAACTGATGAGCAGCAGCGAGCTAGCGATCATCAGGCCGTCCAGGACGCTGCGCGCCCGGTGGGCGGCGCTCTGGGATCTCATCGGCAGCGTCAGTAGGCCGGCCGCGGTGAAGACGGGCATACCCAGGTAACCGAGATCGGCCATCGACGGGAACGGAACGGCATCGCCGAGAATCGACTCGTACCAGGTCCAGACGAGCTGTCCGATGCCCCAGGAGAGAACTGCCAGCCCGATTAGGGCCCACGACCATTTCATCCGGCCGTTCACCCGCCGGGTCTTCGCGACACAGGCTGCCGCCGCGACGAGCGCAGCGGTTGACAGCGAGACATTGGAGACCGTTCGCGCCACGCCCGGGCCGCCCCACCCGGTGACAAGCCACAAGCCCAGCACGACGGTGACCAGGGCCACGCCAGCGCTCCATCTGTGGTACCGGTTCGCGCCGCCAGGGGCAGCGTCATGCGAGGATCGGAGGAGCCGGTCCCGCGCCGTCGGATGTTCGACAATGGCGACCATGGACTTTTCTCCCTGAGCGTGTGAATAGGCGGCGCCGTCCCCAGACCTGTCGGCAGTACGACCGCCGGTATGAGCGGTTTGGCACCCGCGCTCGTCGATCGGCCGGAAGCTGGCTGTGGCATTCCGCACAAAGCCGAGCAAATTGGCGCTATGTCCTGCCCTCCCGTGTCTGCCCGGGCGTCGGCGTCCAGGTCCCGCCCGACGGTTCGTTAGGGCCACCGCTGTGTGGTGGGATGGCGCGATGACCGAAACCGGTGTCAGCACGGCGCCCCAGGACGGCCGGATCGTGGTGGACGACCTGACCAAGGTCTTCCGCGGCAACATCCGGGCCGTCGACCGGCTCAGCTTCACCGTGGAACCCGGGTCCGTCACCGGTTTCCTCGGGCCCAACGGCGCGGGGAAGACGACCACGCTGCGGATGCTGCTCGGCCTGGTCCACCCGACCTCGGGGCGCGCGACGATCGGCGGCCTGGACTACGGACAAATCCACGGTCCGCTCGGTGTGGTCGGTGCCGCGCTCGAGTCCTCCGGCTTCCACCCGGCCCGGACCGGGCGCAACCACCTGCGGATCCAATGCCAGGCCGCCGGCTTTCCCGACCAGAACGCCGACACCGCGCTCGGCCTGGTCGGGCTCGGCGACGCGGGCAAGCGCAAGGTGCGCGGCTACTCGCTCGGCATGCGGCAGCGGCTGTCGCTGGCCGCGGCGTTACTCGGCAACCCGCGGGTGCTGATCCTGGACGAGCCGGCCAACGGCCTCGATCCGGACGGGATCCGCTGGCAGCGCGGCTTCTTCCGGCACATGGCCAGTGAGGGACGTACTGTGCTGGTGTCCAGCCACCAGCTCAACGAGGTTCAGGAGATTGCCGACCGGGTTGTGATCCTCAACCGGGGCCAGCTGGTGCGTTCCGGGTCCATCGCTGAGCTGCGCGCCGGGTCGGACGCCGTGCAGGTGCGCACCCCGAACCCGGATCCGTTGCTCGCCGGGCTGGCCGAGGCCGGTGCGCGGGCCGAGCAGACCGGGCCGGGCACGCTGCGCATCACCGGGCTGCCGATCGAGCAGGTGGGCCACCTCGCCTTCCTCCACGGAGTCGAACTGCACGAGCTGCAGCCGGAGAGCTTCAACCTGGAACAGCTGTTCTTCGCCCTCACCCAGGAGGGTGCGCCCGGTCCGGGTCTGCAGGCGATCGACGCCGGAGGTAAACGGTGATCCGGCTGGTGCGTGCGGAGTTCCTCAAGCTGCGCACGACGCAGGTGTGGTTCTGGTTGCTGCTCGCTGCGATCGCCGTCACCGCGCTGCTCGTGGTCGCCCAGCTCGCGCCGCACGACGGCGTCAGGTCGGAGGACGATGTCTACAGCGTGTTCACCTCGTCCGGCACGGCATACGTCGTTGTCTTCGTTCTGGGCGTCCTCGGCGTCACCACCGAGTACCGGTACGAGACGATCACGCCTACGGTGCTGGCCACGCCGTCGCGCTGGGCTCTGGTCACCGCAAAGATGATCACCTATGCCCTGCTCGGAGCCGGCTACGCACTCGTGTGTGTGATCGTCCAACTCGCGATGGCACTACCCTGGCTGGCCTCCAAGAACATCGATGTGTCGTTGACCAGCAACCACATACCGGCGGCGCTGCTCGGTGTGTTCCTTGTCGTGATGTTGTTCGGCATCGTGGGTCTCGGCGTGGGCGCACTGATCCGCAACCAGATCGTCGCGGTCAGCGTCGGCGTGGTGTTCCTGCTGGTGATCCAGAACATCCTGCCGGCGATACCCGGGGTCAAGTACGCATTCCCGTACACGCCCGGGGGTGCGGTCGCGGCGATCTTCACCGTGGTCGGCAGCCGCGACGTCAACGGCGCGACCTTGTTCACTCCCGTGGGCGGTGTCGTCGTGCTGTTGCTGTGGGCGTTCGTCCCGGCGATCCTCGGGGCGAAGTTCACCCTCACCCGCGACATCACCTGACCTGCGTCTGCTGCCGCACATCCGGGCTCACCGCGCGTGCCCGACGGGTAACCTTGGGTCCAGAATCGACGACTACTGCGAGGATGACCCGAACCCGTGGCAACGACGGATGCTCAGACCGGCAGCCAAGCCCAAACCGGCGAGACTCCGTCGCCGGTTGCCGACTTCGGCACCAACGAGTGGCTCGTCGAGGACATGTACGAGCGCTATCTCGCCGATGCGTCCAGCGTCGACGCCGCATGGCACGACTTCTTCGCCGACTATCGCCCCGCGCCGGGCAGCTCGCGGCCGAACGCGCAGCAGGCGCCCGAATCGGAGACCGACGCCGAATCAAACCCGCAATCCGAACGTGAGCCCGAGTCGTCGAACGGCCGCACGGCGCCGACCACCCCCGAGAAGGCAGCGAAGGACCAGGCCGCGAAGGCCGACACCTCCGACCGCGGCCCGAGAGCCGAGGCCAAGACCGGTCCGCAGGCCGAGACTGCCCCGGCCCAGAAGGCGGCTACGACACAGAGGAAGGCGGACCAACCCGCTGCGAAGGCGGAGAAGAAGTCCGAGAATGCCCCGCGGCCGCTGCGCGGAGCCGCGGCCCGGGTCGTGGCGAACATGCAGGCCTCGCTTTCCGTCCCGACCGCGACGAGCGTGCGCGCGGTTCCCTCCAAGCTGATCGCAGACAACCGCGTCGTCATCAACAACCACCTGCGCCGCGCCCGAGGCGGCAAGGTGAGCTTCACCCACATCATCGGCTTCGCGGTCGTGCGCGCACTGCAGGACCACCCGGAGATGAACAACGCGTTCACCGAACTCGACGGCAAGCCGGCCCTGCTGATCCCGGCGCACGTGAACCTGGGCATCGCGATCGACCTGGCCGGCAAGGACGGCGCTCGCTCGCTCGTCGTCGCGGCGATCAAAGACGCCGAGACGATGGGCTTCGAGCAGTTCTGGTCGGCGTACGAGGACATCATCCGGCGCGCCCGCGCCGGCAAGCTCACTACCGACGACTTCGCCGGGACGACGCTTACTCTGACCAACCCGGGCACGATCGGAACCAACCACTCCGTCCCGCGCCTGATGGCCGGGCAGGGCACGATCGTGGGCGTCGGCGCGATGGAGTTCCCCGCCGAGTTCAGCGGAATGAGCGAGGAGCAGCTCACCGAGCAGGCGATTAGCAAGATCATGACGCTGACCTCGACGTACGATCACCGCATCATCCAGGGTGCCCAGTCCGGTGAGTTCCTGCGCCGCATGCACCAGCTGCTGCTCTCCGACGATTTTTACGACGACATCTTCGCCGCGCTGAAGATTCCGTACGAGCCGGTGCGCTGGCTGGTCGATCGTGAGTTCAGCCACGAGGGACAGATCGACAAGAGCTCCCGCGTCATCGAACTCATCAACGCCTATCGCACCAACGGCCACCTCATGGCCGACACCGACCCGCTCGAGTTCACTGTCCGCACCCACCCCGACCTCGACATCACCAGGCACGGGCTGACCCTGTGGGATCTCGACCGCGAGTTCCCGGTGGACGGATTCGCCGGCGCCAAGTTGATGAAGCTGCGCGACATCCTCGGTGTGCTACGTGATGCGTACTGCCGCCGGGTCGGGGTCGAGTACATGCACATCACCGATCCCGAGCAGCGCCGCTGGCTGCAGCAACGCATCGAGCAGAAGACGACGCCGCCCAACCGCGACGAGCAGATGCACATCCTCGGCCGGCTCAATGTGGCCGAGGCCTTCGAGACATTCCTGCAGACCAAGTACGTCGGGCAGAAGCGGTTCAGCCTGGAGGGGTCCGAGGCGGTCATCGCGCTGCTTGACGCCGTGCTCGCGGGGGCCACCGAACACGACCTGGACGAGGTCGTCGTTGGCATGCCGCACCGCGGTCGGCTCAACGTCCTCGCCAACATCGTGGGCAAGCCCTATTCGAAGATCTTCGACGAGTTCGAGGGCAACATCGATCCGGGCACGGCGCAGGGCTCCGGAGACGTGAAATACCACCTGGGCACCGATGGCACGTTCCACGCGCCCAACGGCAAGGACATCGCGGTGACGCTCACCGCGAACCCGTCACACCTCGAGGCGGTCGACCCCGTGCTCGAGGGCATCGTTCGCGCGAAGCAGGACATCCTCAACAAGGGTCCAGATGGCTTCACCGTGCTGCCGGTCCTGATGCACGGCGATGCGGCGTTCGCCGGCCAGGGCGTGGTCGCCGAGACGCTGAACCTCTCGCAGCTGCGCGGCTACCGCACCGGCGGCACCGTGCACGTGGTCGTCAACAACCAGGTCGGCTTCACCACATCGCCGTCGGCATCGCGCTCGTCGCTGTACTGCACCGACATCGCGCGCATGATCGCTGCACCGATCTTCCACGTGAACGGGGACGACCCCGAGGCGTGCGTGCGGGTCGCCAAGCTCGCAGTCGAGTTCCGGCAGGAGTTCCGCAAGGACGTCGTCATCGACATGGTCTGCTATCGCCGACGCGGCCACAACGAGGCCGACAACCCGTCGTTCACCCAGCCGCTGATGTACGACATCATCGACAGCAAGCGCAGCGTCCGCAAGCTCTACACCGAGGCGCTGGTCGGACGCGGCGACATCACCCTCGAGGACGCCGAGGCCGCGCTCAAGGACTTCCAGGCGCAACTCGAGAAGGTGTTCGTCGAGACCCGCAATGCGTCCGGCAAGGGCCGTCCCGAGCGGGAGATGGAGCACGAGAACCCGTCGCAGCAGGTGACGACGGCGGTCGGCGTCGAGGTCATCAAGCGGGTCGCGGAGGCGTACGCGAACCCGCCGGACGGCTTCGTGCTGCACCCGCGGTTGAAGACCCAGATCGACCGCCGCGTCGCGATGGCCAGCTCCGGCAACATCGACTGGGCGACCGCTGAGATGTTCGCGTTCGGCGCGCTGGTGATGCAGGGGCGTGCCGTCCGATTGTCCGGTCAGGACTCGCGCCGCGGCACGTTCACGCAGCGGCATGCAACGCTGATCGACCGCAACACCGGCGCGGAGTACACCCCGCTGCGCTGCCTCTCCGACGAGCAGGCTCCGTTCTGGTCCTACGATTCTCTGCTGTCGGAGTTCGCCGTCGTGGGTTTCGAATACGGCTACTCGGTCGTCCGGGACGACGCGCTGGTGTGCTGGGAGGCTCAGTTCGGTGACTTCGCCGACGGAGCGCAGACGATCGTCGACGAGTTCATCTCCGCCGGCGAGGCGAAGTGGGGGCAGCGCTCGGCCGTGACCCTGCTGCTGCCGCACGGCCACGAGGGCCAGGGTCCGGACCACTCATCCGGGCGTCCCGAGCGGTTCCTGCAGCTGGCTGCCGAGAACAACATGACAGTGGCGATGTGCTCCTCGCCGGCGAACTACTTCCACCTGCTGCGCCGCCAGGGGCTCTCGCCCGTGCGGCGCCCGCTCATCGCGTTCACCCCGAAGTCGCTGCTGCGCCACAAGAGCGCCGTGAGCGAGATCGAGGACTTCACCGAGGGCGGCTTCCAGCCGGTGCTGGCCGATCGGGGCGCCGACCCGTCAACCGTCCGGCGCCTGTTGCTCTGCAGCGGCAAGGTCTACTACGACCTCGCCGCCGCCCGCGCCGAGCAGGACCGCACGGACGTCGCCATCGTGCGGGTCGAGCAGCTCTACCCGGTGCCGGTCGAAAGCCTGCGGGCCGAGCTGGCCCGCTTCCCGGACGCCGAGCTGGTTTGGGTGCAGGAGGAGCCGGCCAACCAGGGTGCCTGGCCGTTCATGGCGCTCCACCTGCCCGAGCACCTCGGCGGACGTCCGCTGCTGCGGGCGACCCGGCGAGCGTCCGCGTCCCCCGCGGTGGGCTCGCTCGCGGTGCAC
>JALZAI010000181.1 GCA_030948475.1 Actinomycetota bacterium | reverse complement strand
CGCAGATCGAGAACGCGCAGGGCTTGATCGCCGTCGACGCGATCGCCAAGGCGTCCCCGCGGGTGGAGGCGATCATCTTCGGCCCCGCGGATTTCATGGCGAGCATCAACATGAAGTCGCTCGTGGTGGGCGAGCAGCCGCCCGGCTACGACGTGGGCGACGCCTACCACCACATTCTGATGTCGATCCTGATGGCGGCGCGGGCCAACGCCAAGCTGGCTATCGACGGCCCGTACCTGCAGATTCGGGACGCGGAGGGGTTCCGCCGGGTTGCGTCGCGTTCGGCAGCGCTGGGCTTCGACGGCAAGTGGGTGCTGCACCCGGACCAGATCGGCATCGCCAACGAGGTCTACGCGCCCTCGCAGGGGGACTACGACCACGCCGAGTTGATCCTGGACGCTTACGAGTGGGCGACTTCCGAGGCGGGCGGCACGAAGGGCTCGGCAATGCTCGGGGACGAGATGATCGACGAGGCCTCGCGCAAGATGGCGCTGGTCATCTCCGCGAAGGGCCGCGCCGCCGGCATGCAGCGCACCTCGAAGTTCGAGCCCCCGCAGACCTGAGCGCGCGCCGTTCGTACCGCCGAGTGGTGCGAAATCGCACGAGTGATGCGACATTCCGCACCACTCGACGCCCAACGCACCACTCGCGACGATACTCGCCGCTAGACAGCCCCCGATGGGAGACCAGATCATGGCCCGCCTTGCCCAGACTGCCGGACTCACCGACGTCCAGATTGAGATCCTCTCGGCGGTGAAGTCCTTCGTGGACAAGGAGATCCTGCCGCACGCCACTGAGCTCGAGCACAAGGACGAGTTCCCTGAGGCGATTGTCGCTGGGATGAAGGAGATGGGCCTGTTCGGGCTGACCATTGCCGAGGAGTACGGCGGCCTCGGAGAGTCGCTGCTGACCTACGCACTCGTCGTCGAGCAGATCGCGCGCGGCTGGATGTCAGTGTCCGGCGTGATCAACACCCACTTCATCGTCGCGTACATGCTCGCCCAGCACGGCACGGACGAGCAGAAGCAGCGGCTGCTGCCCAAGCTGGCCTCCGGAGAGATCCGCGGCGCGTTCTCGATGAGCGAGCCCGAGTGCGGCTCGGACGTCGCGGCCATCAAGTCGCGTGCAACGAAGCAGGGTGAGCAGTTCGTCCTAGACGGGCAGAAGATGTGGCTGACCAACGGTGCCCGCGCCGCCGTCGTGGCCACCCTCGTCCGCGACGACATCGGCGGGGACTCGGTCTACCGGAACATGACCACCTTCCTCGTCGAAAAACAGCCCGGCTTCGGCGAGACCCGCCCCGGCCTGACCATCCCGGGCAAGATCGAGAAGATGGGCTACAAGGGCGTCGAGACCACCGAGATGGTGCTCGACGGCGTGCGCGTCCCGGCCGATGCCGTGCTCGGCGGCGAGAAGGGCCGGGGCCGCGGCTTCTACCAGATGATGGACGGCATCGAGGTGGGACGGGTGAATGTGGCCGCGCGCGGTTGCGGCGTCGCGATCCGCGCGTTCGAACTGGCGGTCCAGTACGCCCAGCAGCGCAGGACGTTCGGCAAACAGATCGCCGACCACCAGGCGGTCGCCTTCAAGCTGGCCGAGATGGCCACAAAGGTCGAGGCCGCGCACCTGCTGATGGTCAACGCTGCCCGGCTCAAGGACGCCGGCCAGCGTAACGACGTCGAGGCGGGCATGGCGAAGCTGCTCGCGTCCGAGTACTGCGCCGAGGTCACCCAGGACTCGTTCCGGATCCACGGCGGGTACGGCTACTCGAAGGAGTACGAGATCGAGCGGCTGATGCGCGAGGCGCCGTTCCTGCTCATCGGCGAGGGCACGTCCGAGATCCAAAAGACGATCATCAGCCGCGGCCTGCTCAAGGAGTACCGCGCGTAGGGATCCTCGGTCGGGAAGTAGCCCGCGACCACCCAACGGTTGAGCCCGGGGGGCGCTCGCGCTCAACTGACGCGCCGGGCCGGTCACGGGCCGCCATGGCGCGGACCGACCGCCCGCTCGGGGCGGGGGGACCCGCGTTCTGATGAATGACCATCACTGATGAACCCCCCACCTCGGGCACGTGGTGCTGCCGCGCGTCAGTGGGCCAGGAATGACTCGATCGCCGCCGCAGCCCGGCGTCCCGAGACGAGTGCGCCCTGGAGGGACGCGGTGTCGCGGTGGTCCCCGGCGACGAACAGGCCCTCGCCGAGATCGACCGACCGGCGCAGCGGCGTACCTGGAGGCGTGTCCGGCAGTGCCTCGGCGATCGGGTACGTCGCCATGTGCCGCCACTGCGCGGTACTGGCCCCGAATACAACGCCGGCCTGCTGCCGGACCCGCCGCTCCATCTCGCCGCTGCCATCCGCACCGAGCACCGTGGAGCAGATCAGGGCACGTCCAGGCGCGTACGACGGCGCGGCGTCCGTGATCACCGCGGTGTTGACCAGTGGTCCCCGGTGCTCGGCATCGAGGTGCAGCAGCGGCTTGTTCCCCGGGGACTGCGGTGCCAGGTGATAGAAGCTCGTCAGGGCGTGCAGCTGCGGGACGGGCGTGCCAATGAGGTGCGCGGAAGCTCGCGGGCCGGCCGCGACGAGCACCGCCCGCGCCTGCCAACTGCCCGCAGCCGAGTCCACCGCTCCGACCCGCACGGCGGTCACCTGCGTATTCAGGTGCACCGTGCCGGTTGGCAACCGCGCCGCGAGTTGCCCGGGCAGGGCCTGCATCCCTTCGGCGGGCAGCGCGGGCGTGCCGCGTACGAACGAGCGCACGAGTAGCTCGGCCAGCCGCCGGGACGTCGTGAACGCATCCTCGCCCAGCACTCCGGCGAGGAACGGGCGGATGACGCCGTCGGTCAGGGCGCCGTCGAGCCGACGGCTGTGCAGTCCGTCGGCCAGGCTGGTATCGGGTCGTTGCTTGATCCGCGCGGTCGGCCCGTATCCGACCTCGACCGCCCAGAGTGCGAAGGCCAGCTTCTCGCGCAGCGAGCCGAGAGGCAGGCGAAGGGTGCCGATCGCCTCGCGCGGCATGCGCCGCGGATCGGCGAGGACGTAGCGACGAGCGCCCAGCGCGACGACGGCGCCGGCGCCGAACGAGCGCAGCTGCAACGCCTCGAGGTCGAAGACCCGCGGCACCTGCGGGTAAGCAGGATTGACCAGCTGGAAGCCGCGGTCGAGCAGGACCCCGTCGACGCGGTCGGTACGGACCCGTCCGCCCGCAGCGTCGCTTGCCTCGAGGACCGCGACGTCGAGTCCCGCGGCACACAGCAGGCGGGCCGCGTTGAGGCCGGCGAGGCCTGCGCCGACCACGACCACGTCGACGCTGGGCACAGCCCCATACTGGCAGGCGGCGGAGGGCAGGTTGGGCATGCAACCAAAGCGTGGGGTCGAGTACCGGTCGGCGCAGGGTCGCTGGGTGCTCCTGGCGACGATCCTCGGCAGCGGCATGGCCCAGCTGGACGCCACGATCGTCAATGTCGCGTTGCCGCGGATCGGCAAGAACCTCGACGCCGGTCTGACCAGCCTGCAGTGGACGCTCAACGCGTACACGCTGACCCTGTCCGGGCTGCTGCTGCTCGGCGGCTCGCTGGGCGATCGGCTCGGACGCCGCCGGGTGTTCATCATCGGTACGATCTGGTTCGCGATCGCTTCGGCCGGCTGCGCCGCGGCACCGAGCGCCGAACTGCTGATCGCGATGCGTGCCCTGCAGGGCGTTGGCGCCGCGTTGCTGACGCCCGGCTCGCTGGCCATCCTGGAGGCGGTGTTCCAGCCCGAGGACCGCGCCGAGGCGGTGGGCGCATGGTCCGGACTCGGCGGGATGGCCTCGGCGATCGGGCCGGTGCTCGGCGGGGTGCTGGTGGGCGCGGCGCCGTGGGGCTGGCGGCTGGCGTTCCTGATCAACCTGCCGATGGCGGCAGCCGTGGTCCTGGTCACGGCGCGGCACGTCCCCGAGACACGCGACCAGGAGGCGACCGGGCGGCTCGACCTGACCGGGGTCGTGGCGGCGGCTCTGGGGCTCGGACTGCTCGTTTACGCGCTGACCGAAGGCCCGCAGCGGCATTGGCCGGCGACGACCGTCGGCACGCTGGTGGCCGGGGTCGTGCTTCTGATCGCGTTCGTGGTCAACGAGGCTCGGGTCCGGGCGCCGATGATGCCGCTGAGCCTGTTCCGGTCGAAGCAGTTCACCGGGGCCAACGTGGTCACCTTCGTTGTCTACGCCGCGCTGTCCGGAGCGCTGTTCCTTCTGCCCGTGCAGTTGCAGGTGGTGTCCGGATTCTCACCGGTAGCGGCCGGAAGCGCCCTGCTGCCGGTGACCCTGGTGATGGTGCTGCTGTCCTCGCGAATGGGACGGCTGGCGCAGAAGATCGGGCCACGGGGGCCGATGACGGTGGGCCCCTTGGTGGCCGGAAGCGGGATGGCGTTGCTCGCCCGGCTGGACGCGCACTCCGGCTACCTCACCGGGGTGTTGCCCGCGGTCGTGGTGTTCGCCCTCGGGTTGTCAGCGACCGTCGCGCCGCTGACGGCGACGGTGCTGGCCGCGGCACCGGAGCACCAGGTGGGCGTGGCGTCCGCCGTCAACAACGACATCGCGCGCACCGCCGGGTTGCTTGCCGTCGCCGTGCTCCCTGGGTTCGCCGGCATCACGGAATCCAGCTACGCGCGGCCAGAGCTGCTCTCGACCGGCTTTCACCACGCCGTGCTGATCGCCGCCGGCCTGTGCGCGCTGGGCGGGGTGCTCTCCTGGCTGATGATCCGCAACGATGTCCTCGACTGCTCGTCGGGTGCGCAGCAGTCGCAGGAGCAACTCGCCGCCGGCTGCACAAGGCCCACGCTCACCGTCCCGCACGCCCGTCCCCGATAAGGACGCGATGCCCGTGGCGACTGGCTACCCGGCGAGCGTCAGCGGTTCCGGGTCGGCGGCCTTTGCTGTCAAGGCGAGGTGACTGGCCGGCTTCGGTTTGCAGATCAAATAGCCTTGGCCGAGGTCGCATCCGAGGCTGGACAGCAACTCGAGAGTGGCCTCGTCCTCAATGCCTTCGGCCACGATGCGAAGCCCTAGCGCGTGACCGAGTTGGATGGTTGATCGGACCAGGTCGAGGTCGCGGGCATTCGCGCCGCTGGCAAGCGCGCTGACGAACGTTCGATCGAGCTTGAGTTCCTTGACCGCCAGGCTGCTCAGGTGGGCCAGCGAGGTGAAGCCGGCGCCGAAGTCGTCGATGGAAACGACAACACCGACATCCGAGAGTTCCTGGATGACCTGTTGGGATCGAGCAAAGTCGGAGATGACACTGGTCTCGGTGAGTTCCAAAACCAGAGATGCCGGGGGCACCCCGTGGCTGTCGAGGAGGTCCTGGACGAGGCCGACGAACCGCGGGTCGAGCAGGTTCGTCCCTGAAATGTTGACCGAGACCGTGAGCAGGTTCCCCTGGCTGCGCCACGCGGCGCATTGCGCGATCGCGTCGGTGAGCACCAGGGTAGTGATCGAACCCATCAGGCCGGCTTCTTCGGCGAATGGCAGGAAGTCCAGCGGAGGGACGACACCGAGTCTGGGATGGGCCCAGCGGACCAGACCCTCCACCGCCACGATCTGTCCGGTCCGCAGATCCAGCTGCGGCTGATAGTGCAACACCAATTGGTGCTCGTCGATCGCGGTACGCAGTTCATCCAGTAGCTCCAGCCGGTTCCCGATCTTGTCGAGGTCCGGCTGGAAGCAGGCGTAGGGAGCTCCGCCCAACTTGGCTCGGTACATCGCGATATCCGCGCACCACAGCAGGCTTGCAGCGTCGATGGCATCGGTGGGCGCGAGCGCGATACCGATGCTGGCCCCGACGCTCGCTCGCATGCTGCCCAGGATGAACGGTTGGGACAGCACGTCGGTGAGCCGCTCGGCCACTGCGACTGCATGTTCGGCATCTGTGTCCACAAGTAGGACGACGAACTCGTCCCCTCCCAGCCGAATAAGCAAATCGGCTTCGCGCAAACATCCAGACAGCCGCGGGCCCAACTGCTTGAGGACCTGATCCCCGGCGGGATGGCCGTAGGTGTCGTTGATCTCCTTGAAGCGGTCAAGATCGACGAACAGGAAGGCGAGGGATCGCGGCCGGGGAGCAGTCGCGTCGTAGTCCGCGAAGAACGCGTCGAGAACGGTGGACAGGAACCGGCGGTTGCCCAGACCGGTGAGCTCGTCGGTGACCGACTGGTGCCGGCGTTCCTGGCTCAGGGCCCGCATCGCCCTAACGGAGCGGATCAACCGGATACCGACGAGCACGAGCGTGGCTGTGGCCAGAGCGATAGCAACCCTGCTGGTCGCGTGCAGGTTTCCGACGAACAGGATGACCAGCGCGCCCGCGGCGCTGAGCCCCGGAATGACGAAGGTGGCCGGCTTCTGAACGATGAGCGGGTTGGCCGGACGCGGCCGTAGCCATACCGACATCGACATCAACAGGATCGACGCGGGCCAGGCGATCGCATCGAGGACGAAGCCGGGCCGACCCAGCGAGGTGTTGAAGAGGTTTGCGGTGTCACCGGCGACGTTGATGGCGATACCCGCAACCAGCAGGATCCAAGGTGCCTTGCGGCGGCCCGACATCAGTGTCGATCCGCCGACGACCAGGCTGAGCAACAACAGGTCTGCCACCGGATACGCGAGGTTGGTCGCGGCGCCGATTGCACCGCCGCCGGCCACATGCAGAACGCTGTGGAAGGCGAACGCTGCGCATATCGCAGCCGCGCCGAGGCCGGCGACAGCACCGTCCAGCCAGCTCGGAGTTGCGAGCCTCCTGACTTCCCCCCGCATGAACAGCACAAACGCAACGTAGGTGAGTGGAAAGAACCCCAGGTAGAAGACGTCAACCAGCGAGGGCGTCGCAGGCTGAGCGCCACCTCGGGACTCGATCGCGAGAACGAGGTCGCCGACGGCCCACATGAGCAGACCGAGTCCCAGCGTCACTGCCACCGCGCGCCCCGACCGCCGGGTGAGCCCCCGGGCCACGCACAGGAGGCTGCCCAGGATCTCGAATCCGGCCACCGTCCACGAGCTGAACAACGGCCAGGACTGGTCCTCACCGGAAACGATCATTGAAGCGAGATAACCAAGGAGAAAGACGCCCATCAGGCCGTAGCCGGCCCACAGCACCAATTCGGCGCGTGCATGAAGGCGCCGTCGGGCATAGACCTGCGCCCAGGCGCGGTCCGTGACGCGTGCTCCAGCCATCTGACGCCCAATCTCCACTCGGAGCACGGCAGTGCTCATGGGAAGAATCGGCGAGCCGGGCAGCTAGTTGAGGTGTTCGCCAGTTCGGGCCCGCAGGTCGGCGAGCACCACGTCCGCCGCGTTCTTGCCGTTGGTCGCGATCACGCTGCCGCCGCGATGCGTCGCCGCGCCGCAGAGGTACATGCCCGGCACCGGCGTGCGGCGGGGTGAGCCGGTGCTCCCACATCTGGTCCGGGCGAACCTCGCCCTGAAAGGTGTGCCCGCCGGTGAGGCCGACCCGCTCCTCAATGTCCGGCGCGCCGAGCACTCGTAGGACTCGAGGCACTCCTCGAAGTCCGGTGCAAAGCGTGCGATCAGATCGATGAACTGCCTGGCGACCGCGTCGCGCTGATTGTCCCAACCGCCGTCCGGTCGCATCGCTGACCGCGCCGTCCAGGTCTTCGGCGGACGTGGGTACATGCGCGAGAACGTCGCGGAGCGGATGGATCGCGAGCTTCGGGTCGAGCGGAGCTGGGAAGGCGCCAGTTAGGTGCAGCGACTCATTGTGGACTGCCAGCTGCTCAACCGCGGCCCCGACGAGGTCGTTGGCAACTAGAAGCAACTAGAACGCTTGCGGCATCGCCCAGGTACGGTCCAGGTTATGGCCGACATGCCGGACGAGTCCCGAGTCCAGAACCGCGCAGAGTTGCTGCCCGAAGAGGCTGCCGCTGGCAGCGACGACGCGGTTCGCCAGGCCGAGATCGTGCTGGCCGACTCCGACGAGCGCACCGAGAACCCGGAGCGTGCCCGCGACGAGTCGGCGCAGACACCGGACCGAGGTGTGGAGCGGCCCTGAGCGAAGCTCGCGAGCGAACAATGTCGTCGGGCTTGGCCGGCCGGGCTCGTTCCAGCGGCCGTGAGCGAAGCTTGCGAGCGAACAATGTCGTCGGGCCGGGCTCGTTCGAGCGGCCGTTAGCTGATCGGAATGGTCAATGTCTTGCAGTTATTGCTGGAGACCGGGTCGGTTCCCGCACTGTCGTTCACTGCACACGCCCTGACGACAAGCGGACTCGTCCCTTGCGAACTCGCCAAGACTGCAGCACTGGTCGACTTGCCGGGCGGCAGCCAACCGGGCTCGCAGAAAGGCGTGTCCGGATTAATGTTGAAATGAGTGGTGATCAGCGGGCAAATGTAGTCCGAAATAGTAACGTTGCCGCGGGCGACGGTGAACTTGATCCCGAGATCGGCCGCAGTGGTCGTGCTGTGATTCGTGACGGTAAACGTGAACCCCAGTTCCTGGCCTACCTGAGCGCCTGCCACCCCGGCGACCGGGCTTCCGGTGATTCCGAGATCGACACTGATCGCAGTCGCGCGCGACTGCGAGACTGAAGCGAGCGCCAGAGTGCCGAACGCAGCGGCGGTAAGCGCGGCCAGAATGATGTTCTTACGCATGGCAGACCACATTCCCTCCCAGAGGTCGGCAGGATATTGGGTCGCTCCGGAACTTGTCAAGATCAGCCCTGTCAAGATCCGGCGCGGAAACTACATTTCGGCCTTCAGCTTGCGCCAGCCACCGGCGCGATTGTTGGCAATGATGTGCCGCAACATGGCGGTGAGGGCAGCTGCGTTGATCGGCTCATCCCGCCGGACGGCCACCGTACGAGCGGTTTTGTTGTCGTGACCAGCAGTGATGATGCGATCGGGATCAGGAACAACTGCGCCGTCGTAAAGAAAGATATTGACATGGTCCTTGGCCGCCAACAGTGCACAGACATTGCCCGCCAGGATGAAGTACGGGCGATTGCGCCGTTTGATGGTTTCGCTGACTTCCGGATCGGCAGCATGGATCAGCTCACGCACCTCACGACAGATCGCCTGCTGCCAGTCCGGCAGTGCATCAATGTAGGCGTCAATGCGGGGATCAGCGGTGTATGTCATGATCGCTCAAGCAGGGCTACGGCGCTGCGTTTCCAGGCCAGCGATCAGCGAGGCGAAGACGGCGCTAGTCAACGCGACGGCCGCAGCCAACCAGCCGAGATGGGTCGTGATCGAGTACGGCCAGAACATGCTCGCGCCTACGCCGAGCAGGGTCGCTGCCGGCAGGAGCGATACCGGCCACCAGACGCGGCGCATGCATCCCTGTAACAGTGCCGCCGGAACCCAATACAGCCACTGGGCCGGCCGGCCCGCCGGCGAATCGCACCCACGATCAGCACGGCGACGCCCAGGTTGGCCCAGTAGAACGGCTCGTTCACGCGACGTAGGTTAGCCGGAACCGAGCCAACGCGAAATGAATGCACCCATCGACCTCCCGGGCGCGATTAGTGTCGTGGTATGAGCGATGCCGACATCAACTTCTACTTCGACCCGGTGTGCCCGTTCGCGTGGATGACCAGCAAATGGGTTCGCAGTGTCATGGCGCAGCGGGACTACGCCGTGGACTGGCGGTTCATCTCACTTCGGATGATCAACGTGGACGTCGACTACGACGCCGACTTCCCGCCGGAGTACGAGGCAGGCCACACCGCCGGATTGAAACTGCTTCGCGTCGCCGCGAAGGCCCGGGCCGAGCACGGTCGTGCGGCGCTCGGGGCGCTGTACGCCGCCTTTGGCAGACACATTTTCGACACCCCGGGCGAGACCCGAGAAGATGCGCGCACCCGTGAGCATCAGGGCACCCGTCCCTTCGTGGAACCCCTCCTGGCCGAGGCCGGCCTTCCGACCGAACTAGCGGACGCGCTCGATGATCCACGTTTCGACGCGGAGATCCGCGCCGAGACGGACGAGGCGCTCGGCCTGACCGGCAAGGACGTCGGCACACCCATCATCCATTTCCAACCCCCGGACGGAGTCGCGTTCTTCGGTCCGGTCATCAGCCGATTGCCCGATGCCGACGATGCGGTGCGATTGTGGGATCACGTGGTCGGACTGGCGAGCTTTCCCGGGTTTGCCGAGTTGAAGCGCAGCTTGCGCGAGGTTCCGCAACTCGCCGGCCTCGGCGTCGCCGTCGACGAGGTCGGAACGCAACAGGACTGGCACGGTGGCAGCCGAAGGCTCAAGAAATAGCAGCGACCGGCCGGTCCGCCTAACTAGCTGGCGGATGTGTCAGCCGTGAGATCGTCGATCGCCATGTCGTAGGTGCGTCCGGTGACAGTGTCACCGAGCACCACCTGCCCGATCCGCGCGGTGCCGAGCGTTTCAGTGCTAAACACCGGCGTCGTGAAGCTGACGCGAGTGCTGTCGACGGCTGCCCAGAGCGAGATCGGTCCGCCCGGGTTGGTGTCCATCGATAGTTCGACCTTGTGCCATTGACCCGTGCTCACGGGTGTGGTGCTGACGTGGGTGACATTGCCGGCGTCGTTGCGCACGGAGAGGTACCCGGTGGCGTTGACGTAGAGGTAGGCGAGATAGGCGCCGGTCGCGGAGCGCACCTTGAAAAAACCTGCCGACGTACTGCGGGTCGCTACGTAGACCCAGGCCGACACGTGCAGGGCGCGGTAGGTGGTGGGCAGTTGGGCCGCGGACCAGGTCGCGGCGCCGGTCGAGGTCTCGTCGGCTGCCCAGCTGCCGGAGTGGACCCGCGTCTGTTCGCTTACCAGCCCCTGAGTGGGCGTCGTCCAGCGGGGCGGTCCGAGGGTGCCGGACTCGAAGTTCTCGAACAGGACCGGCATGACGAGGTCGGCGGCGCCGGCGGACGAGGTGTTGCCGGCCGCGTCGGTTGCGCTCACGCTGTAGCTGTAGGACGCCCCCGGGCACTCCTGCCGCATCCGTTGCCGTAGTTGGCGCGTCGCCGGCCACTGTCGCGATCGGCGTCGTGCTGCCGGTGGAGTCGGTTCGCGTCAGGGTATAGGCCGCGACACCGACCGAGTCCGTCGACGGCCTCCAGCTGATCGTCGCGCTGGACGTCGTGGTCGCGGCTGCCGTCACCGCCAAGGGCACGGTGGGTGGCGTCCAGTCCGGCGTGACGGTCACGCCGGACGAGGCGGAGTTGCCGGCCGTGTCCGAGGCGATCACGGTGTACACATCGCTAGTGCTGTCCGGCGCGGCGGTGTCGGAGTAGGAGGTCGCGGGCCCCGATTCGAGCAGGCTGTCCCCGCGGTAGACGGCGTAGGAACTGGCGCTTCCCGCACTGGGTGGTGACCAGCTGATCGCAACCCGCCCCGGGGTGGGGAGCGGCGTCGCGGTGAGATTCGTCGGGGAGCCGACCGGCACGATCGACGTCGCGACCGTCGCGCTCGCCGCGTCGCTCGCAGGCGAGCTGTTCGCGGCAGCGTCCCGGGCCACGACGTAGTAGCTGTGGGTCGACCCGGCGGCGAGACCTGTGTCCGTCCAGGTCGTCGTCGATAGGCCGCTGGCGATTGGCGCGGCGGCGCCGTCGCGGTATACCTCGTAGCCGCTCACGCCGACGTTGTCGCTCGCCGCCGACCAGCTCAGGTCGAGCTCGTTCGGCGGCCCATTGGATACCGACAGCACGGGCGGCGCGGGCGGTGTCCAGTCCGGTGTTGTGATCGTGCCACTTGCACTGGGGCCTGACACGTTACCGGCGGCGTCGACAGCTCGTACTGTGTAGGCGTAGCTCGTCTGATCGTTGGCGGTGGTGTCGGCCGTCGACGGGTTGCCCACTCCGGCGATGAGCAGCGCACCGTCCCGATAGACGTTGTAGCCGGTGACAGCGAGGTTGTCGCTCGACGGAGACCATGACAGCTGCACGGTGTTTGGTGTGCCCGGCGTCGAGGTCGCCTTGGGTGCGCCGGGCACGGTGGGCGCAACGGTGTCGGCGAACGTGATCGAGTTCGACGGGCCGCTGGCCGCTGAGGAGTTGCCCCGCTGATCACGGGCCACGGCGGTCCACACGTGCGTGCCCGGAGGCACGGCGACGTCCACCCAATTGCCGACTCCGGCGGGCACAGTCGCCCGGTAAGTACCGTCGCAGTAGACGTCGTAGCCGACCACGCCGACGTTGTCGGTCGCCGACGCCCCGAGCGTCACCGTCACTTTCCCCGCGGACGACCCGGTACCTCGGAGGACCGAGGGTGCGCCGGGGATCGAGGGCGGCGTGGTGTCCGAACCGAAATGGTAGGTCATCGCGTCGAAGACGGTGCCCGTCGAGTCGGTCGGATTGACGGTGACGTCGGTGCCCGCCACCGTGACCTTGAGAAAGTGGTAGACCTGCGCGGCGGTCGTGGGTCTTGCGGCTGAACCGTTGCTTGGCGTCCCGCACGAAGACCCGACGGCGTGCGTCGGGTCCCAGCCGCGTGCGTACGCGTCGGTCGAGCTGCATGCCGAGCTGGGCGCCACGTTCGTGGGTACGGCGCCGGCGCCCCCGGTGACGTAATTGGGGACGCCGCCCAATGGTGCGACGTTGCGCTCGTACAGATGTGCGTGGCCGTTGAACGCCAGATTGACGTTGTTGCTCGCCAGCAGTGCTTCCAGGCTGGTCGCGCCGCCGTTGGGGTTGGCGGCGCTGTTCTGCAGGTAGATGTCCTGCTGGGTGGTGAAGTTGTTTTGGTCGACTCGCAACGGATAGTGGAAGAACGCCATCCGCATCGCCGATCCACCTCTGGACGTAGCGTCGTTGTGCAGATCGTTCGCGAGCCACTGGTATTCCGCGCTGGTCTGCTGCCAGTGCTGGTCACGCTCCATCTGGTAGGAGGGGCAGGTTGATCCGCATGCCGTACCGAGCGTGGGGTAGGCGGTCTGCGACAGGTCAGTCCAGTCCGCGTCCAGCACGTAGAAACGAACGCCGCCGACGGTGAACGCATACCAGTCGCTGGGATACTTGCCTGCCGCGATCCCGTCCATTGCCGAATAGCTGGTCGACGAGCTGTAGACGCCGGCGGAACTGCTTACGTTCGTGGGCATGGGCCAGGTTGACACGAAGGTGCTGTTGCGTCCGTGATTACCCAGCGTGGAATACAGCGGCAGGCTCGAGCCGACCTTCCCCCAATAACGGCCGTCGAACACGCCGCTCTGCCGTGCAGTGCCACCCGCGCCGTCGGCGGGATGGTTCAGGTCGCCGTAGTCCGTCGTCGAGCCGTCGTTGTAGGCGATATCGCCGGTGGACAAGGCGAACAGCGCCGGATTGGTTGGACTTGCCGCACTCGCGGCCAACTGAGCGTCCAAGGCGGCCTGATAGGGGTTGTACGTGCCGAGCGGCGCGGCATTGGTCAGCGACGTCTCGCCGAGATCGCCCAGCACGTCGAAGCTGAAAGTGCTCGACGATCCGGGTGCCGGAAGGGTCGTGAATGTCGTGGGAAACTGCGGCGGCTCGGCGAGCAGTGCGGCACCGGGTGTCGAGGCCCCGCTGTATACGCGATAGCAGTACGTCGTCGACGGCGCCAGCCCGCGCAGCTGCACCGTGTGCTGGTAGTACCGACTGCTCTCCCCGAAGGCGGCATAGCTGCTCGCCGCCTGCTGCGCCGCAGTTACCGACTGGGTGCAGTTGCCCGCCGTCCCCGAGGTCACGACGCCGGGGCTGGTATCGCCCGCTGACGTCGCCCAGGTCACCGCCACTGAAGTCGACGTCAAATCGGTTAAATAGGGAAAGCGTGCCAATAATCCGGCGACCGCAGATGCCTGATGCACGGGAAGCGCGATTGAAATCGACAAGGAAAACAGCGCCGCAGCGCATAGCCTGGTTCCGATAAATCGGCAGCCCAAAGCGCGACCCATCAACCCAAAACCCCCCGCGAAGCCGCCTATCTAAAGGCGGTTCCGCGGAAGTGAATCACACTTACACCTGCTGGGACAGGAATGTGACTGGACTGCAAGATTTGCGGCGCGCGAACCTGACATACAGCATAATCGGCGGCGCATTTCGGAACGGCATTTCGGCTTTCAGCCGCCGGCGCGATTGCTGGTAATGATGTACCGCAACACGCGTTTGATGATTTCGTCCACTTTCCGGGGCAGCAGCGTAGATCAGCTCGCGTCGCCCTGCCTCGATCGACCGGGCGACGCGCGGGTGGCTAGTCGCCCGACACGTACTTGAACGAGATCGCCAGGCGTACCCGGAATCCTGATAC
>JALZAI010000162.1 GCA_030948475.1 Actinomycetota bacterium | reverse complement strand
CCATGAGCCTGGTTTACGCCGAGCAGCAGCCTGAACACTTCGCCACCAGGCACGCGGTAGCAACCGCGTGGCGTACGTTGACTCGACCAAAAGCGTATTCGGGGTCGAGAGCCCGGAAACCGCGGCGACGACCTGAGACTTCGAGATGCCCTCAGCCCAACAGCGTTTACGGAAATAACGCCATGTTTGCCGCCCGAGCGGCACCGAGTGCCGTACTCGCGCCCTTGGGTCGTAGACGACTCGTCCTAGCCTCGAAATTTCATGCGGCGCCAGAGTTGATCAATGGTTGGCGTAGTTGATCTTTTTGGCGGGTCCACGTGTTCGCGCGCAGGGCTGATCTGCCGGTGTGCCGGTTTCTCCGAAGTCCTGTGCTGGTAGGGATGTTGGGTGGCGGGTCACGCGGGCCAGGGTGCTGCGCGTAGCCGGGCGAACGCGGTGGCCAGGTTGGCGGCCCAGGGCCAGTCGCGGTCGATTTTGAGGTGCCAGCGCCGGCCGGTGCGGATGAGGCGGGCGGCGACGTGGAGCAGCCGGTAACGCAGGGCGGCTGGTTCGCATCGGGCCAGGTCGCCGTCGAGGCAGAGGGCCTGCATCCAGGTCAACAGGTCGGCGGCGGCCATGGCGAGTTCGAGCCAGATCTTGTTCTGCTGGTAGCCCTTGCACGGCAGGTTGCGCAGGCCTGTTGCCTTTGCGCAGCGGATGCGGTCCTCGACGCGGGCGTGGCTGCGGTGCCGGACTTCGAGGTCGGCATGTTGCCGCCGCGGGCCGCCGCGCTTGGTGTCGGTGATGAAAGCGGTGAACCGGTGCCCGTCGGCGTCGGTGAACCGCAACTGCGCGCCGGGATGCGGGCGTTCCCGGCGCACGATCACCCTTGACCCTGCTGGCCACTTGTCCAGGTCCAGCAGGCCGGTCAGTTCAGCGACCCACGCACCGTCGCGTGGTTCGCCGTCGATGTCGTAGGCCGGTGCCCACGCCCGCTTCGGCAGGGCAAGGATCGCATCTCGCACGGGCTCGTCGATGGCGAAGCCGAGGGAGAACCCGCACCCGGCCTCCCGGCAGGCGGCAGCGAATCCATACGTCGCGCCGGCGGAGTCGGTGCGGACCAGTACCGCCGGCGACTTCTTCGCATCGGGCCGTGGACGGGCGTGCTCCGGTAACGCGGCCAACGCCATGCCGAGGATCTGCACGTGGTCGGCAGTAGTGTTGCTGCCGGCGTTCCCGGGCCGCAGGATGCCTGCCAGCCCTTCGCCGCCGGAGACGTCGGGGCGATCGAGGTATGCCAGTAGTGGATGAAATCCGAACGACTTCTTCCACGTACTTGCTGCGTTCTCCTTATCAGAGTGGGCGATCGTGATCGTGGCGTCGATGTCGATGGTCAGCCCGCCAGCCAGGTCCGGGCCTGCGCCGGCGGCCCACGCCCGTTCGCGTGCCGCCGCCCGGACAGCCTGCAACCGGGCCAGGCGCGTGTCGTCGACACGCTCGACGCAGCGCCACGCGGTGGCGTCGGAGGCGACCGTGCCGAACAGCTTGTCCTGGTCCCGCAACGTGGCCAGATGCGCAAGGGCGTCGCCGCCGTCAGCGATCACCACCGCCAGATCAGCCAGCACCCGGCCCGGCTCGTGCACCGCCGGGAACGTCTTATAGGTGTCTAGCAGGACGTCGCTCCAGCCGTCCGCCAGACCCGTGTCCGCGGTCAACCCCCGCAACAGCGCCACCCCCGCACGCGACACCAGACCCTCGCCGTCGGCTGTGACCTTGACCCGCCTGAATCCCCGGTTACCCTTCACCTACGGAGTGCCTCCCTGTGTCGGGTGATCGTCTGTCGCAAGCACGATCTTCCCTTACAGGACAGGCACTTCCGTGCTATCCGGGGCGTGTCACCAATTCAGGCGTGAAAGGCCGAGGTTAGAGGGCCGCGTGCTGGCGGATCCAGGCATGCATCGCGATCCCGGCCGCGACGCCGGCGTTGATCGAGCGGGTCGAGCCGTACTGGGCGATCGTGCAGACGAGCGAGGCGGCCGCGCGCGCCGCCTCGGACAGGCCGGGCCCCTCCTGGCCGAACAGCAGCAACGCCGCCCTCGGCAGCACCGCCGCCTCCAGCGACACCGCACCGGGCAGGTTGTCGACGGCCACCACCGTGTAGCCGGCATCGGCGGCATACTCGGCGAGCGACGCGATTGAGTCGACATAGCGGACGTGCTGGTACCGGTCGGTGACCATGGCGCCGCGCCGGTTCCAGCGGCGCCGTCCCACGATCACGACCTCCCGCGCGAGAAAGGCGTTGGCCGTGCGGACGACCGTGCCGATGTTCAGGTCGTGCTGCCAGTTCTCGATGGCGACCGCGAAGTCGTGGCGCCGGGTGTCGAGGTCGGCGACGATCGCGTCCAGCCGCCAGTACCGGTAGCGGTCGGCGACATTGCGCTGATCACCCACGCGCAGCAATTCGGAGTCCAGGCGGGGATCGTCCGGCCAGGGCTCCGCGTGCGGCCCCACCCCTACGCCGCTCATGTGCTCAGGCCAGACCGAGGTCGGCGAGGCAGTACGCCGCGCGGCACGGATAGCCGGCCCCCTCGATCGCGGCGACCCCGCCCCGGTCGGCGATCAGCGCGACTCCGGCGATCTCGGCACCGGCCGCCAGCAGCGCCTCGACCGCCGTCAGCGGAGAGGACCCGGTCGTGGAGACATCGTCGACCACCAGCACGCGACGGCCGATGACGGACGGCCCTTCGATGCGCTGTTGCATCCCGTGTGCCTTCTCGGCCTTGCGGACTACGAATGCGTCGACCGCTCCTGCGCAGGCGTGCAGAACTGCCGTCCCCACCGGGTCGGCGCCCAGGGTCAACCCACCGACGGCGGCGTAGCGCCAATCCGCCGTCAGCGTGCGCAGCACCCGGCCGACCAGTGGGGCACCCTCGCGATGCAGCGTGATGCGGCGCAGGTCCAGGTACCAATCGGCCTCGCGTCCCGAGGACAGCGTGACCCTGCCGTGCACCACGGCGATTCCCTTGATAAGCGCGAGCAGCCGGGCACGATCGTCCACTCAGCGCGCCCGGCGGCCCAGAACGCGGCGCAGCACGGGACGCGGCACCAACCGCAGCATCCGCAGGCGCGTTCGATACTGGCGGGTCGGCACTGACAACGGCTTGCCCTTCATCGCATCGGCCAGACCCTCGCGGACCACCTCCTCGGGCGTCAGCCACATCCGCTCGGGGACACGAGACATGTCCTTATGGGCGCGCTGGTGGAACTCGGTGCGGGTGAATCCTGGATGGACCGCGGTCACGCTCACCGGCGACGTGTGCAGGTGCACCGCGAGCGCCTCGCTGAACTGGCTGACGTAGGCCTTGCTGGCCGAATAGGTCGCGCTCGATCCGCGCGGAACGAATATAGCGACCGAGGAGACGTTGACGATCCGACCACTGTTGCGCTCGGTCATCGACCGCACCGCCGCATGGGTGAGCCGGAGCACGGCGCGAACGTTGAGATCGAGCTGGTACTCCTCGTCCTCGATCGGGCGGGTGCCGAACGGCGTGTACATGCCCGATCCGGCGTTGTTCACCAGCACGTCCAGCGGACGGTTCGGGTCGGCGATCCGTCCGACCACTGCCGCGCAGTCCGTGTCCGACGTGAGATCGGCGCCGATCACTTCGACGTGGACACCCCACTGAGCGGCCAGCTCCTGCTGCACGCTTGACAGGCGCTCGGCATCGCGGGCCACGAGCACAAGATCGTGTCCGGACGCGGCGAGTTGCCGCGCGAACTCTGCGCCCAGCCCCGCGGTCGCGCCTGTGACCAGTGCCGTCGGCATCAGGCGTCGGTGCGGCGAGACTTGCTGGACTTTGCCCGGGATCGCGCCAACTCGGCGCCCTTGGCGACCGCGTCCGCGTCCGCGCGGACCTTCGAACGGCTCTTCCCGCCGCCTGGCGCATTGGTGCCGCCGACAGGATTCGGCGCCGGACGGGCCGGCTGAGCCGCTCCCCGGGGTGCCCCGAACCGGGCGCGTGGTTCGCGCGGCGGCCGGGGAGCGAACAGCCCGGCGAGGCCAGGGCGCGGCTTGCCGCGCAGCTCCGGCGGGGTCACCGCGTCGCGGCACTGCCGGAAGTACGCCGACGACGCCGGCACAAAGATCAGTACGATCGCCGCGAGGGCGGCCACGCCGGTGATCACGCTCGCAACCTGCGGGATGAGCGGCCATCCGGAGATCGGGACCACGTAGAAGGGCAGGCTGGTCAGCACGACGATGATCAGCAGCGCCCATCGCGAACCACTTGCGCTGCGGGTGCGGCGCAGCGCGAACACCAGCATTAGCAGCGCCAGCGCCACGACTGCAGACTGAATCAACGTGCTGATCCGGTAGGAGTGGACGGCGTCGGCGACGTTGTAGTTCTTCACCGGGTTCTTCGCTTTGGCGTTGAGGTTGCTGAGGTAGTTCCCGAGCGTTCCCGATGACCCGAGCAGGCCGAGCGCGCGTCCACCCATGCCGAGTATGGCCAGCCCGATCGCGAGGCAGGCGAGCTCGATCGTCTTGGGCGGGGTCACTTTCGGGACGTCCGCGCGTGGCGCGCGCGCGACTGCCGGTTTCGTCACTGACACATTCCCCGATTCGGCCGTTCGGTCCGGTCACTATCGGCGAAGTGTACGTGCGGCGGGTGCCTCGGTCGCACCGGAACACTCGCTCCGAACACCCGCTCTCACCAACACGTGGCTGGTGGCGCGCATTGGTTAGAGTGCGGAGAAGCGTCCAACCAGCAGCACGATTCCGGCAGCGAGGTTGCGGAGAGGTTCAGATGAGCGTCCCACCCGACGAGCATCGCGACCCGGGCGTTGGCGACCCGCTGGCGGACTTCGACCCGTATCGGTTCGGGGCGCCCGAGCAGCCCGTCCCCGCGGAATTCGCGCCGCCCGGCTACCAACGGCCGACCCTGCCGAGCGAGCCCGACCGGCCGAAGGCGCCCCCTCCACCGGCCTATTTCGCAAGTCGCTCACCGGCTTACCCGCCGCCGCGGGCCGGCAACGGCAAGGCGATCGCGTCGATGGTTCTCGGGATCGGGTCGATCGTGCTGTGCTGGTTGACGATCTTCGATGCGGTGCCCGTCGTGCTGGCCTTGGTCCTCGGCATCGTGGCGCTCGCCGAGGTCAGGTCCAACCCCGCGCGAGGGGGACGGGGCATGGCGATCACCGGGATCGTGTGCGCCTCCGTGGGCGCCGTCCTGGCGATCCTACTGACGACGTGGTTCGTCCACCTGGCCAACCAATGCGGTGGATTCAACACGGATTCAGCCACGTTGCAGCAGTGCGTCCGCGATCACATCTGAGCGGTAGGCCCGCTGTCGTGCTGTCGATCGTTTTGTCGATCTACTGGATGGTTCGTGCCGGTGACCGGGGCATCTTCCACGCCCTGGTCTTCGCCGCGCTCGTGATCGTGGCACTCGCGCTGGCGTGGACCAAGTTGACCTCCCAATGGTTACATATGTCCACCAACCTCGGCCCCCAATGAACTGCGCCCACGACAACTCGGAGCAGAGATGACCTATCCAGGACCGGACGCGCAGCCCCCGGACCCGTATCCCGGGCCGCCCGTGCCGTACCCGCAACAGCAGTACCCGCAACAGCAGCACCCGCAACAGCAGTACCCGGCGTCGCCGGGCGGGCCGGGATATCCGCCGCAGCCGCCGTACGGCTACGGCTACCCGCAGCAGCCGTCCTCGAGCACAAACGGGCTGGGCGTCGCCGGATTCGTGTGCGGCCTGCTCGGGCTGGTGTTCTTCTGGATCCCGTTCGTCGGGATCGTCCTGGCCATCCTCGGCGTGATCATGGGCGCGGCCGGCATGACCCAGGCCAGACGCGTCCACAACAGCGCCGGGCTGGCGATCGCCGGACTCGTCCTCGGCATCATCGCCCTCATCCCGGCGATCATCTTCCTCATCGCTGTAACGAACAGCTGACGGCCGGCCCCCCGGCCCACTCAACTAGCGGAGACCGACAAGCCGGATCGGTCCTGCTGCGCGTCCACCCGCACGCTCTGGCCGTCGCGGATGGTGCCGGCCAGCAGCTGCTTCGCCAGCGCGTCGCCGATCGAGGTCTGCACCAGCCGGCGCAGCGGACGCGCACCGTAGAGCGGATCGAAACCGGTGAGCGCCAGCCATTCGCGCGCCGCGTCGGTGACCTCCAGCGTCAACCGGCGAGCGGACAGCCGCTGCGCGAGGGCGGCGATCTGGATATCCACGATGCGGGTGAGGTCCTCGGTGGTTAGCGCGTCGAAGACGACGATATCGTCGAGGCGGTTGAGGAATTCCGGCTTGAAGTGGTCGCGGACGACGGCCAGTACCGCGTCGCGCTTGAGCTCGTCGGGCATCTCGCTGATGAGCGTCTGCGAGCCCAGGTTGGACGTCAGGATCAAGATCGCGTTGCGAAAGTCGACGGTGCGGCCCTGCCCGTCGGTGAGCCGGCCGTCGTCGAGGACGGCGAGCAGCACGTCGAACACGTCGGGGTGGGCCTTCTCCACCTCGTCCAGCAGCACGACGCTGTACGGACGGCGGCGCACCGCCTCGGTGAGCTGACCGCCCTCCTCGTAGCCGACGTAGCCGGGTGGGGCGCCGACGAGTCGCGCTACCGAGTGCTTCTCGGAGTACTCGCTCATGTCGATGCGCACCATCGCCCGCTCGTCGTCGAACAGGAACGCCGCCAGCGCCTTGGCCAGCTCGGTCTTGCCAACGCCGGTCGGGCCGAGAAACAGGAACGAACCGGTGGGACGGTTCGGGTCGCTGATGCCGGCTCGGGCGCGGCGTACCGCGTCCGATACGGCCTGCACTGCACTGCGCTGCCCGATCACTCGCGAGCCGAGCCCCTCCTCCATTCGCAGCAGCTTCGCGGTCTCGCCCTCAAGCAGCCGTCCGGCCGGGATCCCGGTCCACGCCGCGACGACGTCGGCGATGTCGTCGGCGGTGACCTCTTCTTTGACGAGGACGTCCTGGGCGGGCTCGGCGGCCGCTGCGGCGGCGAGCTCCTTTTCCAGCGGCGGCAGCTCGCCGTACTGCAGCCGAGAGGCTGTTTCCAGGTCGCCGTCGCGTTGCGCGCGCTCGATCTGCCCGTGCAGCTCGTCGAGGCGCTCCTTGAGCTCGCCGACCCGGTTCAGTCCGGACTTCTCCCGCTCCCAGCGGGCGTTGAGGGCGTCGAGTTGCTCGCTCAGATCGGCCTTCTCGGAGCGCAGCCGGGCCAGGCGATCCTTGGACGCGTCGTCCTTCTCCTTGGCGAGCGCCATCTCCTCCATCTTGAGCCGGTCCACGGCGCGCTGCAGCTCGTCGATTTCCACCGGCCGCGAGTCGATCTCCATGCGCAGCCGCGAGGCCGCCTCGTCGACGAGGTCGATCGCCTTGTCCGGCAGGAAGCGTGCGGTGATGTAGCGATCGGACAGGGTCGCCGCGCCGACGAGCGCCCCGTCGTTGATCACCACCTTGTGGTGCGCCTCGTAGCGGCCCTTGAGGCCGCGCAGGATGCCGACGGTGTCCTCGACGGACGGTTCGCCGACGAGCACCTGCTGGAAGCGCCGTTCCAGCGCAGGATCCTTCTCGATCCGCTCGCGGTACTCGTCCAGTGTGGTCGCGCCGACCATGCGGAGCTCGCCTCGCGCTAGCATTGGTTTGAGCATGTTGCCGGCGTCCATCGCGCTGTCGCCGCTCGCCCCGGCGCCCACGACGGTGTGCAGCTCGTCGATGAACGTCACAACTTGTCCGCCGGAGTCCTTGATCTCGTTGAGGACGGCCTTGAGCCGCTCCTCGAACTCGCCGCGGTACTTCGCTCCCGCGAGCATCGACGCGAGATCCAGCGAGACGAGTTTCTTGCCGCGCAGCGACTCGGGGACGTCGCCGGCGACGATGCGCTGGGCCAGTCCTTCAACGACCGCGGTCTTGCCGACGCCAGGCTCGCCGATGAGCACCGGGTTGTTCTTGGTGCGGCGGCTGAGCACCTGGACGACCCGGCGGATCTCGGCGTCGCGCCCGATGACCGGGTCGATCTTGCCCGCCCGTGCCGCCGCGGTCAGGTCGTTGCCGTACTTCTCCAGCGCCTGGAAGGTGCCCTCGGGATCCGGGCTGGTGACTCGCGCCGAACCGCGCAGGGAGCTCAGGGCTTCGAGCAGCGCACCGGCCGTGGCCTTGTGCCTCGTGAGCAGGTCGGCGACCGGGCCGCCCTGCTGGGCTAGGGCGATCAGGATCAGTTCGGCGGAGACGAACTCGTCGGAGCGGTCGCGGGCCAGCTTCTCTGCGCCGGTCGCAGCGGCGTTGTAGGCGGCCTGCGACAGCTGCGGCCGTGCCACCGAGGCGCCGCTCGCGGAGGGAAAGGTCTCGACAAGGAGCTGGGCTTCCGCGCGCACCGCAAGCGGATCGACGCCGAGCGACTGCAGTAGCGGGCGCACCAGGGTCTCGGTGTCGTCCAGCAGGGCCACCAGCAGGTGCGCGGGCTCCACCGTGGGGTTGCCTCGCTCGCCGGCCAGCTTGGTGGCGGTAGACACCGCCTGCTGGCTACGGGTGGTCAGGTCCATGATCTTCTCCTCAGCGGCGGCGCGGGGGCTGCCAGACGACGAGCGCGGCGGCCGGGGCGCTGCGCGCGATCAGCTCGGCGTGCGCGTGGTCGAGTTCGGCGGCGAGCACTGCGACCCGCTGGCGCAGCGCGTCGACCTGGGACTCGAGCTCGATGATCCGCTTGATACCGGCGAGGTTGACACCCTCGTCC
>JALZAI010000124.1 GCA_030948475.1 Actinomycetota bacterium | reverse complement strand
GACGTGTTCCTCGAGCTCACCGGACGGGGGCTGCGACCATGACGTCCTTCGTGCCCGCCGCCGGGGCGGCGCCGCAGATGCGGATGCTTTCGGCGCACACCGCGATGGAGTTCCGGCTGCAGCTGCGCAACGCCGAGCAGGTCGGGCTCACGCTCGTCATCCCCCTGCTGCTGCTGGTGTTCTTCAACTTGCCGCTGCTGTATTCGCTCGGGGTCGCGCGGCGCATCGACTTCGTGGTTCCGAGCATCATCGCGCTGGCCGTGATGTCCGCGGCGTTCACCGGCCTGGCGATCGGAACCGGTTTCGAACGCAAGTACGCAGTCCTCAAGCGCCTCGGCTCGACTGCCCTGCCCAGGTCTGTGCTGGTCGGCGCCAAGACGCTGTCGGTGCTGATGCTCGAACTCGTGCAAGTGGTGCTGATCGCCGCTGTCGGGCTGATGCTGGCGTGGCAGCCACACGGCAACCCGCTCTACGTCCTGGCGCTCGTGGTGCTGGGCACTGCCGCCTTCGGCGGGCTGGGTCTGCTCCTCGCGGGGACGCTGCGGGCCGAGGTCACCCTCGCTGCCGCCAACCTGATCTGGCTCGTCCTGCTGTTCGCCGGCGGCATCGCGATCCCGCTGTCGAAGTACCCGCACGCGCTCGCGTCGATACTGCAATACCTGCCGTCGGCGGCACTGTCCGGCGGGCTACACCGGGTGCTGCAGGACGGAGCCGGTGTGCCGGTCCACGATCTGGTGACGCTGCTGGTCTGGGCGGTTCTCGCGCTACCTGCTGCCGCTCGCTGGTTCCGGTGGGAATGATCGACGGCGATGATTATGTCCATGTCGCTGCGCAACGTCGGTGACGGGATCGCCGTCCTGCACGGGTGGGTGATTCATCCCGAGCAGGTGACCGGTGAGCGCCCGCATCCGCCGCCGTCCGAGTTCCGCCCGACTGACCCGCGACCTCTACGTGCCCGCCGGTGACGTCGGCTTCTGGCAGGGCGCCCTGTCAGGATGGTGCCTGGCTCGCCACGCCGTCCCGACACTGGAACCTCGACCGCGGCGACCCGCGCTGATTGGTGTTCCGTCATGGCCTTCGTCGCACTGCCGCTGACAGCCGCTTGGCAACACCTGCAGGCCCGTTCGGGCTTCGAGGTGGTCTACTTCGAGATGGTTGACGACGGCTACCACCTTCGTGGGTGCACCGCAGCGATCGAAGACGGTCAAACCTGGGTCGTCGAGTACGAGATCGATCTGGACACCGCTTGGGTCACCCGTAGCGCCCGAATCGCCGGCCGATCAACCGCCGGGTTGCGTCGGACCCTGCTCCAGTCCGACGGCGAGGCGCGCTGGCGAATCAACGGCGTGCCCGCGCCGCACCTGAACGGCTGCCTCGACGTCGACCTCGAGTCCTCGGCGATGACCAATGCGCTACCAGTGCACCGGACTGATCTGGCCGTTGGCCAGACAGCAGCCACACCGGCCGCGTACGTGCGCGCACTTGACCTCGTCGTCGAACGGCTCGAGCAGACCTACCAGCGCATTGCCGACGACGGCACCCAGCGGCGTTACGAGTACACGGCGCCCGACCTCGACTTCGCCTGTCGACTGGACTACGACGACAGCGGTCTTCTGCTGAACTACCCGGGTATCGCGGCACGAGCTGGATAAGCCTGGGTCGCGTGTCGGCGATTTGTCGGACGTTTTGGGTCACGATCTCACGGCTGGCCGGCGGGCGGCGTCTTCCTGATGAGCGCTTCCGACGGAAGCGATCCGACCTCCGCTGAACGAAGGGTCGACCCATGTCGACCGAAGACAACAAGGCCATCGTCGGACGCTGGTTCACCGAGTTCTGCGGCGCGCAGTTCAACCCCCGGTCAGCGACGAGCTCGCTGCCGCCGACATCAGATTCGAGTACTCGCTGCATGCGCCGTGTCGCGGCCGCAACGACGTGCGTCAGTTCGCCACGAAGTTCCGCGCCGCGTTCCCCCGCACCCAGACCGGTGCCGCATTCGACGATTCTCAAGGTCGAGAACGGCTGATCACCAAAGAGATCGGTCTCGACGACGGCGTCACGGTATCGCAGCAGCTGGGCTTGATCACCGATCAAACGTGTCGGTCGCCCTGAGCAGTTTAGGATCGGTCCGTGGCGACACCGGTGGAAGTGAACACCGACCATCCGATGGCGGCGCATCTCGCGCAACGGCAGCCGGTGCGCTGGCTGCCCGGACGGCTGCAGAGCGAGCTCGTGCTGCGCCGTCTCGCGCTGGCCTCGGTGGTGGCGAACGTCGTCATCGTCGTCACTGGCGGTGCGGTCCGGCTGACCGACTCGGGACTGGGTTGCCCGACTTGGCCGTCCTGCACCGACCGATCACTGACGCCGACCAAGGCGTACGCCATCCACGGGGTCATCGAGTTCGCGAACCGGCAGCTGAGCTTCGTGCTAGCCGTCGTCGCGATCGCCACCTGGCTGGTCGCCGTGGCGCTGCGCCGTGAGCGGATGTTCGCCACTCTCGCTGCGCTCGGCGTCCCCGCTCAGGCGGTTCTCGGCGGTCTGACGGTGCTGACGCACCTGAACCCCTGGCTGGTCGCCGCCCACTTCCTTCTGTCGATGTCGATCATCGCGGTCACGGTCGCGCTGTGGTGGCGGTTGCGCGGACGCGCCGAGGAAACTGTGCAACCCACCGCGACCCGGCTGCTCGCGCGCGCCGTGGTCGCCGTGAGTGCCGCAACCCTGGTGATCGGGACGGTGGTGACGGGCAGCGGTCCGCACGCCGGCGCCCGGGACGACAGCGGCAAGGTGCATCGCACCGGGCTCAACGTCGCGTCCATGGCGCAGCTGCACGCCGACTCGGTCATGGTGCTGGTCGGGCTCGCGCTCGGGCTGGTCGCGGTCGCGTACGCGGTGCGTTCGGCCGAGCCGGTGCGGCACGCGGCCGTAGTGCTGGTCGGCCTGGTGCTCGGGCAGGGCGTGATCGGCTACACGCAGTACTTCCTGGACGTCCCGCCGCTGCTGGTCGGGCTGCACATGCTGGGTGCCTGCCTGGTCTGGATCGCGGCCCTGCGCGTACTCCTCGAGGTCGGCTAGAGCACCTCAGCGGGTCTTGCTGCTCAGCACCTGCGAGCTGGCGATCTTCAGCGCGCCATTCTCCTGCACCAGGCCGAATGCCGTTCGCTCGTCCACGACTCGTCCGTCGCCGAAGTGGTAGGTGATCGTCGCGGTGACGCTGCTCGGCGCGGACGCGGAAACGTTGCCGACCTCGACCCGGTCGATACCGCCCCAGAACCGGTTGTAGGCGCCCCGTCCGCCGACGTGCGAATTCTGGTACTGCGTGGTCAGCCGGGCCCAGCCCGCGTCGGTGTTGCCGGGCAACATGGCGTAGTAGCCGGTGACTGCTTGACCGAGCCGGGCCGGCGTGGTCGCGGACCCGGTAGACGAAGCCCGGGACGAGGTGTGCGACGACGCCGTGGACGACGACGCCGTGGACGAGGCACTGGACACGCTTTTGGACGAGGTCCTGGGAGAACTCTTCGCCGCACTGGTCCGGGTGGGCGTCGCTCCCGCGCCAGGTACCGTCCGGGTCTGGTCGGCAGCCGGTTTACCGCCGCCCTGCCCGAGCAGCAGCCCGCCCACGATCGCGAGGCCCACGACGACGAGGGCCGCGACGATCGCGGTCACCCGCACCCGCCGCTCCCGGTTCCGCCCGGGGGGTGCAGCCGGGAACGTTGTCGTCGGCGGGGGCGGCGCAGGACGGGGCCTGACTCTGGCCGTCGGGGACGTCACCTCGGCGGACACCGGCGCGGGGGGCTGCGCCAACCGGGCGGCGACATCGATCATCGGCGGCCGGCGAAGCGGGTCGGAGGAGAGCATCTCGAGCAGTATCGGAGTCAGCTCGGCGCTTCGTCGTGGTGCGATGATCTCGCCGGACGACACGCGGTGTAGCAGAGCCATCGGGTTCGGGTCGGTCCCGAACGGCGGGCTGCCTTCGAGCGCCAGGTAGAGCGTCGCGCCGAGGGAGAACACGTCCGAGGCGGGTCCGGAGTTCTCGCCGCGCGCGACTTCGGGTGCGAGGTAGGCGGGCGTTCCGGTGAGCATCCCGGTCGTGGTCAGGCTGACGTCACCGAGCGCGTGCGAGATGCCGAAGTCGGTGATCTTCGCCGCTCCGTCCTCAGCAATCAGGACGTTTCCGGGTTTGACGTCACGATGCACGATGCCCGCGCGGTGCGCCGCCGCCAGCGCGGACGCGATCTCGCTGCCGATCCGGGCGACCTCGGCGGGCTGCAGCGGGCCCTTCTCGTTCACGAGCCACTGCAGGCTCGTCGACGGCAGGAACTGCATGATCAGGCACGGACTACCGTCACTGTCGACGACGTCATACACCGGGACGGCGTGCGGATGGTGCAGGCGGGCCGTGATCCGGGCCTCGCGCATCGCGCGGCTGTTCGCGATTTCGGCGTCGGCCCGGTTCAGTCCGGGCTGCGGATGCAACCGCTTGATCGCCACCGGGCGGTGCAGCCGCTCGTCCCAGCCCTCCCAGACCGTCCCCATCCCTCCGGTCGCGAGCGGCTCGACCAGGCGGTAGCGGCCGGCGACCAGGCGCGCGTCGTCGGCCATGGGTTGCTGCCCTTCCCCGAGATAGTCGATCTCGCAGGAACCTACCAACCGGGTTACTGGCCGCGGGCGAGCACGGTCTGGCCACCGTCGACGACGAGCACCTGTCCGGTCATGAACGCGCTCTGCGGTGCCGCGAGATGCAGCGCGAGCGCTGTGACGTCGTGCGGCTCGCCCCAACGACCGACCGGGCACAGCTCGTCCCAGCTCGCCCGCAGCGCTGCGGGATCATCGGCCGCTTCGAGCGCGAGCTGGGCGAGCGGTGTGCGCACGAGACCGGGCGCGATCGCGTTGCATCGGATCCCGCGTCCAGCGAACTCGGCCGCTACCTGGCGGGTCAGTCCGATGATGCCGGCCTTCGCCGTCGCGTAGGCCGCGTGCCCCGGGAACCCGACCAGGGCATGGGTGGACGTGATGTTGACGATCGACCCGCCCCCGTGCTCGAGCATCAGCCGCACCGCGCTCGCCGTCCCCCAGAACGCCCCACCGAGATCGACCGCGATGCCCCGCTGGTACTGATCCCGCGAGATCTCGTGGACCGATCCGCTGACGTTGTAGCCGGCGTTGTTGATCCAGCACAGAACACCGGCGTCCGGTTCGATCAGCAGGGCGGCGCCGTCGTGGGTTCTCGGGTCGGCCACGTCGCCGACCCGGGTGCGGAAGCGGTCGTCGAGCTCGCCGGCGAGTCGGGCCAGGCCCGCGTCGTCGAGATCGACGCCGACGACCCGCCACCCGGCCTCCCAGAATCCGACGGCCAGATCGCGTCCGATGCCGCTGGCTGCGCCGGTCACCACGACCGCGTTCTCACGAGTCAAGGCGGCCCACCCCAACCGGGAACGCCCGCCGCGACGAGTTGGCCACCGAGCCGGGTCAGCGTGTCGGCCTGCTGCGGATCGAGCCGGGCAAGCGGGTCGCGCAACTCGCCCCGTCCGAAGATCCCGGCTCGGACGAGGGCCAGTTTCGCGCCGAGGATGAGCAGTTCCAGCGACTGCGACTGGTAGCTCAGGTACGGCAGCAGGGCGCGGTAGCCAGCCTCGGCGCCGGCGCGATCACCCGCTCGCCAGGTGCGGTGTACCGCCGCAAACGCGGCCGCCAGGTCCGAGCCGGGCATCAGCCCGCACGCGCCGCGTTCCAGCGAGTCCGGATAGTGCAGCCCGCCCCAGCCGGCGACGACGTCGAGCTGGCCGGCGAGCCGCGACACCTTTGGGCCGGCGGCCGGCGCCTCGACCTTGACTGCGGTGACCGCGGGGACGGTCGCGGCCAGCGCGATCAGCGCCTCGGCGTCCAGCTCGACTCCGGTGGCCTGCGGCGAGTCCTGCACGACGATCGGGAGTCCGGCTTCGGCGACGGTGGCGAAATGCCGGACGAGCACGTTGCGGGTGACCGGCCCCGGCGGCGGAAGAACCATCAGTGAACTCGCTCCGAGCTCGGCTGCCCGCCGCGCCCGGGCTGCCGCCTCGCCGGTCGGGCCGTCGATGCCGACGGTGACCGCCCACCCCGCGGCAGCGTCGACCACGTCCACCACCACCGTGTCGCGCTCGGCGTCGGTGAGCGCGGACGCCTCGGCGGCCAGTCCGAGCGCCACGACGCCGGCGAGCTCGAAGCCGCGCAACCACTCGACCAGCCCGCGCAGCTCACGACCGGCCACCGGAGTTCCCGCGCTGGCCGCGAAGGGGGTATGCACGATCGGGCGGACGCCGCCGAACTCGCCGCTCATCTGGCAATGGCCGCCGCGGCACTGTCGCCCACCCGCTTGCGGACCGGTGCCCAGGCGCGGACGTCGTGGTCGGCGTCGTCGAGGTGGCGCGCCATCTCGAACGCCGCGCCTCCGGCGTCGCCTGCGCGCACTCGGGCCAGCACGTCGCGATGGCGTTGCACGGCCTCGTAC
>JALZAI010000120.1 GCA_030948475.1 Actinomycetota bacterium | reverse complement strand
GGACGAGGGCGGCGGCACTCAGCGACCCGAAGGCGGCGAACATGGTCGACCCGTCCGGGCCGACCCGGGTGGGGACGGTGTTGATCGGGGTGGTGGCGGGAACATCTCGGAGCCGGTCGAGCAGGCTGCTCGGCAGCGCCGGCGCTGGGGCGGCCCGCAGCGCCCAGACGGCTTCGCGCTGCACGGCGACGGCGTGCTTGCACTCGGCGCACCGCGACGTGTGCCGCCCGGCGCGCTCGCGCGCGTGCCCGCGAAGCACGTCGTCGGCGAACGCCGCAATCGCCTCATCGGACAGGTGCTGTTCCCTCATGCGTGTCCTCGCTTCGCTCCGGGCACGCATGCACAGACGCGATTCCCCTTGTTCGCTCGGCAAACCTCGCTCATGCAGATACCTTTGCCGGGTGTCCCGGCTCGGCGGGCCGAAGCCCCGGGGCACGGTGGGCCAGGGCCTGGCGCAACAGCACCCGGCCGCGGTGGATGCGGGAGCGGACGGTGCCGACCTTGACGCCCAGGGTGGCGGCAATCTCCTCGTAGGAGAGCTGCTCGAGGTCGCACAAGACGACGGCGACGCGGAAGTCGGCGGGCAGCGCGTCCAGGGCGCGCTGGATCTCCGGGTCGAGGTTCAGCTGCTCGTAGGCTTGCTCAGGCCCCGATTCGCGGGAGGCGAGCCGGTCGCCGGCGTCTGCGGGCAGCGCGTCGAATCGGATCCGCTGACGGCGCCGGACCATGTCCAGGAACAGGTTGGTCGTGATCCGGTGCAGCCAGCCCTCGAAGGTGCCCGGCGTGTACTCGGCCAGGGAGCGGAACACCCGGACGAAGGTCTCCTGAGTCAGGTCCTCGGCGTCGGCCCGGTTGCCGGACAGCCGGTAGGCAAGCCGGTAGACGCGGTCGGCGTGTTGGCGCACGACCTCGTCCCAGGTGGGCGGAACCCACACTGCGCTATCTGCCGTCACGTCCTCACCTCTGTGTCGTCCGAGACTACTGTCCGGACGACTCCACCACGAAAACCTTGGTGTCAGCTAAACGTTCGTCAGCCTCAACGCTGTTGCTCTCAACGCCTGCCCTGATTGGAACGGCGACAGGGGCCCCTTCGTTCCCTCCCCGAGCTCGGATGCGCCCAGGTCCGTAGTGTCTGATCCGTGCATTCGTACACCGAGGACGACGCGCGCATGGCAGAGGTGCTCGTCGGTTATTGCCTGGACCGGCTGTCCCAGCCCGTCCCGTTGGACCGTCCGTTGGCGGCCGAGGAGCTCGACGGAGTGGCCGGCAAGACGATCACGGCGCACGGCATCGGAAGGGAGGAGGCGCTGCGGCTGTGGGCGGAGGTGCTCGGGCCGGCGTGCCTGTCGGTTGATCACCGCCGCTACCTCTCGTTCATCCCGAACGCACCGACGAAGGCATCCTGCTTCTTCGACATGCTCCTCGGCGCGTCGAACGTCTACGGCGGCTCGTGGCTGGAGGGCTCAGGTGCCGTCTACGCCGAGAACCAGGCGCTGCGCTGGATCGCTGACCTGGCCGGGTTGCCCGGTGAGGCCGGCGGCACTTTCGTGCAGGGCGGAACGGTCGGCAACCTGTCCGCTCTGGTCGCCGCGCGCGAGTCGGCGTTGCACCGCCGCGGGCATCGTCCACCGCGATGGTCGGTATGCGTCACCGCCGAGACGCACTCCTCGGTCAAGCATGCGGTCCAGGTCGTAATGGACGCCGACATCATCGAGATACCGGGGGACGAGCGCGGCCGGTTGACCGGTGGCAACCTGCGCCGGGTGCTCGGGCAACTGGACGCGGCGACCCGGGACGGCATCTTCGCGGTGACCGCCACCGCCGGGACGACGAACACCGGGGTGGTGGACGACCTGGCGGGCGTGGCTGCCGTGGCGCGCGAGCACGGCTGGTGGCTGCACGTCGACGGCGCGTACGGCGGCGCGGGCCTGGCCGCGCCGAGCGTCCGGCACCTGTTCGACGGAATCGAGCACGCCGACTCGTTCGTCGTCGACCCGCACAAGTGGCTGTTCGCGCCGTTCGACGCGTGCGCGCTGGTCTACCGCGACCCGGTGCTCGCGCGGGCCGCGCACACCCAGCATGCGGGCTATCTCGAGTCGGTCAACGTGGAGGGCGAGTGGAACCCATCCGACTTCGCGATCCAGCTGACCCGGCGCGCGCGGGGGCTGCCCTTCTGGTTCTCCCTCGCCGTCTACGGGACGGACGCCTACCGCGAGGCGATCGAGATGACGCTGACGGTTGCGCGCGAGGGTGCCGAGCTGATCCGCTCGGCACCGTACCTGCGGCTGTTGGTCGAACCCGACCTCTCGGTCCTGATCTTCGAGCGGGCCGGTTGGACTGCCGACGACTACGCGCAGTGGAGCGCCCGGACGCTGCGCGAGCAGCTGGCGTTCGTGACCCCCAGCCGGCACGCCGGCCGGGTGTGCACCCGGTTCGCGATCGTCAATCCGCTCACGACCCGCGAGGATCTGGCGCTGATCATCGACTCGATGGCCTAGCCCCGGGGGTCGGCGATACTGTTCGGGCCATGGCCGACGCGATGCTGAACGAGACCAGCCTGACCTACGCGGAGTCCTACCCGGTCGAGTCCGACGTGGTCACCTCGGCCCGCGAGCGCGGGCACGAACTGGGTTGCGTCCCGATCGGTCCGGCCGGGGGCGCGACGCTACGTGTGCTGGCGGTGGCGACGGGTGCCCGCTCGGTGATCGAGGTGGGGACGGGGGCCGGCGTCTCCGGGCTATACCTGCTCGACGGGATGGCGGCGGACGGGCAGCTGGTCAGCATCGACGTCGAGAGCGAGAACCAGCGCGCCGCCCGGGACGCGTTCACCGAGGCCGGTATCGCGCCCAACCGTTACCGGTTGATCAACGGCTCTGCTCCCGACGTACTGCCGAGGATGCGCGAGAACGCGTACGACCTGGTGTTCGTCGACGCCGACAAGACCGCCTACTCGGTGTACTACGAGCAGGCGATCCGGATGCTGCGCAGCGGTGGGGTGATGGCCTTTGACAACGCGCTGTGGCACGACCGGGTCGCGGATCCGTCGCAGCGCGACGCGGACACCATCACGCTGCGTGATCTCGGCAAGGCCGTTCGCGACGACGACCGGCTGGTGTCAGTGCTGCTCGCCGCCGGAGACGGACTACTGGTCGCCGCCAAGCGCTGATCAGTCGCCAGGGACGATCCAACGTAGCCCGGGGAAACGGGCGAAGTCGCGGTCGAAGGACGCGACGGTCGCACCGTGCTCGATCGCGATCGCCGCGAGCGACGCGTCATTGACAAGATCAGCACGCACGTCTGCCGCAACACACACCCTCTCGAGAACGGCCAAGTGCCGCCGACCAGGCTCGATCTCCTGACAACCCGGCTGGGCGCGAATGGATGCGATAAACGCAAACGCGGCTGCGATCGACGCGGAGGGGGAGGCGACCTTGGGGTTTGTTACCAGCCGCAGATACGAGTGCCAGACCCTCGTCGGCGCCCC